>NZ_JBEYVP010000010.1:0-278915 GCF_040644035.1 Streptomyces sp. NPDC047042
GCCCGGCCCCCGCACCCCCCCCCGCCCCCCCCCCCCCGCCCCCCCGCCCTGGCCCCCCCCCCCCGGCCCGGCCCCCTGGGCCGGGGGCCCGCCCCCTCACCCCTTCCGCCTTCTGCGTGGACGTGCGAAAGCCCCCGGGCGAGCGCTGGCTTGCGCTCGGGCCGGGGGCTTTTCGGGTGGCCGCCGTGGGCGGCCTCGTCGTCGGCTCAGACGTTGACGCCGAAGTCCTGGGCGATGCCCACGAGGCCCGAGGCGTAGCCCTGGCCGACCGCGCGGAACTTCCACTCCGCGCCGTTGCGGTACAGCTCGCCGAAGACCATCGCCGTCTCCGTCGCCGCGTCCTCCGAGAGGTCGTAGCGGGCGATCTCGGCGCCGCCGGCCTCGTTCAGGATGCGGATGTACGCGTTGCGGACCTGGCCGAAGTTCTGCGAGCGGTTCTCCGCGTCGTAGATCGAGACCGGGAAGACGATCTTGTCGATGTCGGCGGGGAGGCCGGCGAGGTTGACCTTGATCGCCTCGTCGTCGCCCGCGCCCTCGCCCGTGCGGTTGTCGCCGGTGTGGACGATCGTGCTGTCCGGGGTCTGCTTGTTGTTGAAGAACACGAAGTGGGCGTCCGAGTAGACCTTGCCCTGCGTGTTGACCGCGATCGCCGAGGCGTCGAGGTCGAAGTCCGTGCCGGTGGTGGTGCGGACGTCCCAGCCGAGGCCCACGGTGACGGCGGTCAGGCCCGGAGCCTCCTTGGTGAGCGAGACGTTGCCACCCTTGGACAGGCTTACAGCCATTGTTGGGAGTCCTTCCCTCGTTTGACAGACGTGCGTACGGGCGTACGGGCGTGCGGTGCGGGAGCCCCGTACGGGGACGAAGCTACCGTCACCCCCATGAACGCCGACGGGGGTACCAAAGGTTCCACGCGTCTTTACTTTCTTTACCCGGCGTGGCGACCCGGCGTGGCGAAAACGGGGTGACGTGGACCGGACAGCCGCGCGACCATGGTGGGCATGGCCGGTCCCTACCTCATCCGCGGCTCCGTCTCGCTCCCCGAGGCCGAGCTCATGTGGCGTTTCTCGCGGTCCGGAGGTCCGGGCGGGCAGCACGTCAACACCAGTGACTCCAGGGTCGAGCTGAGCCTCGACCTCGCCCGGACCGAGGCGCTGCCCGAGGTCTGGAAGCAGCGCGCGCTGGAGCGCCTCGCCGGCCGCCTCGTCGACGGTGTCGTCACCGTCCGTTCCTCCGAGCACCGTTCGCAGTGGCGCAACCGTGAGGCGGCGGCCGTACGCCTGACCGCTCTTCTCGCCGAGGCGACCGCGCCTCCGCCCAAGCCCCGCACCCCGACCCGTATCCCGCGCGGAATCAATGAACGCCGGCTGCGTCAGAAGAAAGCACGCGCGGACGTGAAGCGTGGCCGTACGGGACGGGACTGGGGCTGATAACCGCATAGTGGGTCTGTTTCTGACCGCCGACGGCGCGGATTGGGGGCGGATTGCGGACGGACTGGGGCTGCGGATGAACGATCGTGAATTATTGGGGGGTCGGGGAAAAGGGCCGTGTACGGCCGTTGTACCGCCCCGGGAATGAATTTCCCGCAGTGTGAAATCCCGGCGGGTATTCACGTTCGTACACGAAAAGGTCGCTGCGGAAACTAGGCCAGGTCCAGTACCCCGACCGTTTGGCCGCCGCTCGTCTCGCCGGTGGGGCGGAAGCCCAGGCCCAGGTAGAAGGGCTCGGGGCCGGTCGGGCCTGGGTGCCAGGTGACGTAGAGGGCGGTGCCGCCGCGGCGGCGGATCTCGGCGGCCACGGATTCCACGGCGAAGCGGCCGTAGCCCCTGCCCTGTTCGTCGGCCGCGATGTTCAGGCGCCACAGGCCGGAGCGCAGGTCGGTGCCGGTGTCGTCCCACGCGATGTCGAAGAAGGCCATGAGGAAACCGACGGGCCGGTCTCCGTCGAGGATCAGCCGGGGCCAGGCGGCACGCGCGTGGACGTACGCCTCGGCCAGGGACTTCATGACCGGCGAGACCGCGTGCTCCTGGTCGGGCCGCACGCGTACGGCGACGGCGGCTTCGAAGTTGTCGGGGGTGATCCGCTCCAGTCGGAGCGCGTCGTCGCTTGCCATAAAGGCAAGCTATGTCGTCACGTACCCGCTTGACCAGCGGGTTTTCCGTCAGTCAGCCGGGTCGGCCGGGTCAGCTCAGCTGGCGGTAGCGGCCCCGGAAGTACGCGAGCGGGCCCTCGTCCGCGTTCTGTGTGGTCGCCGTCAGGACGCGGCCGATCACCAGGGTGTGGTCGCCGGCCGGCACCCGCTGTTCCGTGCGGCACTCCAGGGTCGCCAGGGCGCCGCCGATCAGGGGGGCGCCGGACGCCTCGCCCCTCGTACGGGGGAGGTCCTCGAAGAGCAGGCGGTCGCTGATGCGGCCCTTCATCGCGAAGCGGCCCGCGATGTGGCGCTGGCTCTCGGAGAGGACGGAGACCGCCCACAGGGGCTGTTCGTCGAGCAGGTCGTCCATCCGGGAGCCCTCGCGCACACTGACCATGACCAGGGGCGGATCCAGGGAGACGGACAGGAAGGCGGTCGCCGTCATGCCGACGTCCTCACCGGCGGGCGCGTGCGGGTCGTCCGGGTCGAGCGGCGGCTCCTGCGCGGTCACCAGGACCACGCCCGAGGCCAGGCGGGACATCGCGGCGCGGAAGTCGTCGTGGGTCACTCCCCCAGGATGCCCGGCGGGAGGGGGCGAGGAGAGGGGAGGGGTGGTGGTGAGGGGAGGGGTGGTAGTGGCGTGCGGGACGTGCGGGACGTCTTGGACGTGCGGGGCGTGCGGGGCGGGTACTGCGGGGGAGGTCGGCACACGGAAAAACTATTTCGCCGTTGCCCGCCACCGCATCGGACCAGCGGCCGAACCCGGACCTAGGACTCCCGACCGACTCCCGACCGACTCCCGAGCGACCCCCGGCCGACAACCAATGATCGGGAACGGCCACGCCGACTTCTTCTCGGCCGTATCCTCGCTCGTAGTGTCCGCACGGATACAAAGATTGCGTTCAGTAAACGCACAAGGAGAACTCAGAAACTCCACTCAATTGCTCATCTTTGGTTGTGACTTGAGTCACAGGTGACTCTTTTTGTTGACCCTGTGTACCGAGTGGGCAGCGCACTGTGATTCAGTGGCTGGAAGGTGAGACAGGCGGAAGGGGGGCGAATGGAGACCGACCAGGAGCCGTATGTCCGTCTCGCGACCTTGCGGCAGCTGCATCAGGTCATGGCGGACATGAACACCGCGCGCAGTCTGGCGGACACCCTCCAGACCGTCGCCGATGGCGTCGTCAACGGCCTCGGGTACGAGCTGGCGTGCGTCAACCTCGTCCGTCCGGACGGCGATCTCGTCGTCGCCGCCTTCGCCGGGAACTCCGCCGCCGAGGCCCTCATCACCGGCCGGGTCGGCTCGCGCGAGTCCTGGGAGCGCCGGCTCGGCATGGGCGAGGCCTGGGGCGACCTGGTGTTCATACCGCACACCGAGGGCTGGGTCCTCGACGACGACGACGTCCCGCAGTGGTACACCGACGGCCCCGCCCCGCGCTTCGAGGACGAGTGGCACCCCTCCGACCGGCTCTTCGCGCCGATGTACACCCCGGGCGTGCCCGGCGGCTCGTGCGGCGAGCTGATAGGCGTGCTGTCCGTGGACCGGCCGCGAAACGGTCGCCGACCGGGCGCCTGGGGCAAGGAAGCGCTCCAGATGTACGCGTTCCAGGCCGCCATCGCGATCAGCAACGCGCGTCTACGCGCGAATATGCAGCGGGCACTGGTCAGACTCGAACGCGAGCAGCAGGCGCTGAGGGCCAGTGAGGAAAGCTTCCGCCAGGCCTTCGAGTACGCCCCCTCCGGCATGGCCATCGCCGAGCTGGGCGGCGACCAGCACGGGCGAATACTCCGCACCAACGACGCCCTGTGCCGCCTCCTGGGCCGCCCCGCCTCCGCGATGCGCCGCTACTCCTTCTCCGACCTCGTGCACCCCGAGGACATCGGCACCCTGCTGCGCACCTCCGCCGAGGGCGGGCGCACCGAGCTGCGGCTCTGTCGCCGTGACGGCTCGTATCTGTGGGTGTCGCTGCGCAACTCCGTCGTCGCGGACGCCACCGACGGCCCGCGTTTCCTGCTCACCCACGTCGAGGACATCGAGGAGCGCAAGCGCCGCGAGCTCCAGCTCGCCCACCGCGCCTCCCACGACTCCCTGACCGGCCTGCCCAACTCCGCCGAGCTGCGCGCCCGGCTCAGCTCGCGCCTCTGCCAGCGCCCGCAGACGGCGGCCCCCGGCCTCGTCGAGTCGGTCGACGCGGCGTACGGCCACGGCCAGCCGGACCCCTACGGCACGCACGACCAGTACTCGACGGCGCCGGCCCCGGTGCCGGACGGCGGACTCCAGCCGTACGACGTCAACGGCCACCAGTTCGACTTCCGCGCCGGTGCCGACGCGTACGGGGCGTACGACCACCATGTCCACACCGTTGCCCCCGAGGGCGAGCAGGACGACGGGACGAAGGGGCTCGCGGTCCTCTTCTGCGACCTCGACGGCTTCAAGTCGATCAACGACCGCTTCGGGCACAACTCCGGCGACGCGGTACTGATCGAGGTGGCCCGGCGGCTGAGCGGCGCCGTCCGGGACGGTGACACGGTGGCCCGGCTCGGCGGCGACGAGTTCGTGGTCCTCGCCGACGGCCTCGGCCGCGCCGACGCCCAGGACCTCGCCGTACGGCTGCGCAACGAGATCATCCAGCCCATCCGGGTCGACGGCCGCGCGATGCGGGTCGGTGCGAGCTTCGGTATCGGGTGGGCCCACTGCGGCATGACGGCCGACGAAGTCCTGAAGTCCGCCGACGAGCGGATGTACATCGAGAAACGATCTCGTCCCAGACAGCACCGCCGGGCGGGATGATCCCCTGGTCAGGGGTGTGACCCCGGTCCCCTGCGATCGGACTCACCCGTTTGGGGCAGCGAGAGCGGGTAGGCTCGCTATTCGCATCGCATGTTTCGCGGCACCTTCGCAGCACCTTCGAAGTCCCACCCTGCACCTGTTGAGGAGACCTAGGGATGACGCCCGGCAACAACGGAGCGAGCACGCCCGAGGAAGAGGACCCGTTCGGCTATCTGTACGCCGACGGGCAGGCCGCCGGCGCGCAGCCGCCGAGCAGCGGCTACGGCTACCCGAACTCGGTCGGCCGGGTGCGGGCGGTCGGCGAGCGACAGTACGGCGGCCCGCAGGCCCCGCAGCAGCAGCCGCCGGCGGCGTACGGCCAGACCGCCCCGACCGCGCAGTACGGTCAGGCGGTCCCGCAGCAGCAGGGCGTGTACGGCAGCCCGAACGCCCACTACCAGGCACCCGAGGCCTTCGGCGGCGCGCCCACCCCTCCCCAGCAGCACGCGTACAGCGGCGGCAACGGTGGGGGCCGGGGCGGGCGGGGCGGCGGCCCCAACACCAAGGGTCTGCTGATCGGTGCCATCGCGGTGGTCGCCGCGGTCGTCATCGGCATCGCCGTGGCGATGATGGGCGGCGACGGCGACAAGGAGGAGGCGGGCGGCGCGAGCGCGACCCCGTCGACCCAGCAGAGCGCCGAGCCGTCCCCCACGGCCAGCAAGTCGTCGGCGGCGACGGAGGAAGAGCTGCCGGCCATCGACGCGAAGGCCCTGCAACTCGGCGGGGGCGCCACGACAGCATCGGACGTCGAGGGCGCGAAGGCGGCCGGCGGGGTCTATGTGAGCAACTTCAACAACCAGGGCGCGTCCGTCACTTGGAACGTCAGTGACATTCCGGCGGACGGCAAGTACACGCTGTATGTCGGTTACGGCGTCCCGGGGAAGGACGCCAACGCCACGCTCACCCTCAACGGCACGGCCTCCACGAGCCCGGTCGGAATGAAGAACTACGCGAAGGCAGCAGAGGGCGACTACGCGAAGGGCTGGACGCAGACCTACAACTACGTCGAGCTCAACAAGGGCACGAACACCATCAAGATCTCGTGCGAGCAGGGAAACCAGTGCGACGCGAATATCGATCAACTCTGGTTGGTCAAGGGCTGGGTCGACCAGTAGCCGTCTGCGTGTGAACGCGCCGCACTAGGCCACCGTCGCCTCGACGGTCACCCTCACCCGGGGTAACAGTTCCTCGTACGTCCTGTGGTCGAACTCGCCCCCCGGCGGGGTCAGTGCCGTCGCCGTTGACGCGGCCACCGCTCTGGCCAGGCGTTCGGGCCAAGGGAGTTGGTCGATCAGGCCCGACAGGAGGCCTGCCACCGCTGCGTCGCCCGCGCCCGTCGGGTTGCCCCTGACGTGGGTCGGTGGGGCTGCCCGCCAGGTGCCCTCCGGGGTCGTCGCCAGCAGGCCGGCCGGGCCGAGTGAGGCCACCACCGCCCGTGCGCCGCGTCTGCGGGCGTCCCGGGTCGCCGTCAACGGGTCGTGGGAACCGGTGAGTTCGGCAAGTTCCGCGGCGTTCGGTTTGACCAGGTCGGGGCGGGCCGCGATCCCGCGACGCAATGGCTCTCCGCCGGTGTCGAGGAGCGCCGGTACGCAGGCCGCGCGTGCCGTGCGGACGAGGTCGGCGTACGCGCCCACCGGCGCCCCCGGCGGCAGGCTGCCGCACAGGGCCACCGCCGAGACGGACGGCAGGAGTTGCTCGTACGCGTCCCGGAACGCGGACCACTCGCCGGAGGTGATCTGCGGGCCCGGCTCGTCGAGTTGGGTCGCCGGAGACTGGCACCAGGGTGTCCAACACGCCTGGTATGGCGGTCGGGCGTAACTCCCTTACGTGGTACGTGATGTCCAGCGCGGTGTTCAGTGTGACCGTCAGGGTCATCCCGTCGGCCTCCCCTCTCCGGGCCCGGAAATCAGGGCAGTTGGGGCTTCACAACCCAACTCCCCTTGCGCATCACTCCCTTGAGTGCGAAGTCCGCGTCCAGCAGTACCAGGTCCGCGTCCTTGCCCGGTTCCAGGGAGCCCACCCGGTCGTACATCCCCAGCAGCCGGGCCGGGTTGGCGGACAGGGCGGCGACCACGTCCGTCACCGGGAGCCGGTCCACCGTGACCGCCCGCCGGAACGCGCGGTCCAGAGTGAGTGTCGAGCCCGCGATCGAACCCCCCTCGACCAGCCGCGCCACACCCTCGCTGACCTCGACCTCCAGCGGGCCGAGCAGATAGCGGCCGTCGCCGAAGCCGGCCGCGTCCATCGCGTCGGTGATGAACGCCACCCGGTCGGCGCCCGCGTGACGGAACGCGAGTTGGAGGGCAGCGGGGTGCAAATGCGTGCCGTCGTTGATGAGTTCGACGGTGATGCGCTCGTCCTCCAGGAGGGCGGCGATCGGGCCGGGCTCGCGGTGACCGAGGGTGGGCATCGCGTTGAAGAGGTGCGTGGCGACGGTGGCGCCCGCGTCGATGGCCCGCACCGTCTGCTCGTACGTCGCGTCCGTGTGCCCGATCGCCGCGAGGACGCCGTGTTCGACGAGCAGCCGCACGGAGTCCAGGCCGCCGGGGAGTTCGGTGGCGAGGGTGAGCATCCTGGCCTGGCCGCGCGCCGCGTCGATCAGCTTGCGTACCTCCGCCGGGTCAGGGTCGCGCAGCAGCGCCTCGGAGTGGGCGCCCTTGCGGCACGGGGAGATGAAGGGGCCCTCGAAGTGCACGCCGGCGAGGTCGCCCTGCTCGGCGAACTCGGAGAGGAGGCCGGCCTGGGCGGTGAGGGTGTCCATGTCGCCGGTGACGGTGGAGGCGACGAGGGTGGTGGTGCCGTGGGTTCGGTGGGTGTGGATGCCCTTGAGGATGTCCTCTGGGGTGCCGGAGGTGAAGGAGGCTCCGCCGCCGCCGTGGTTGTGGAGGTCCACGAAACCGGGGACCACCCAGTGGTCGCGGACATCGATCTGCTGGGCGTTTTCGTGGGGGTGTTCGGCGAATTGGGTGCCCGCGACGGTTAGTTGGGCACCTTCGATGACGCCTGTGGGGAATACCAGGCGGGCGCCGCTGAAAACCAGGTTGTGGGACGGGTGCGGCGCGGTGGGGGCTGGTCGCGCAGTTCCCCGCGCCCCTGGGTGGGCTGCTGCTGGGTCTGTTGCCAGTGCACCCGTCTCTACTGGGTCCGCTGCCCCTGGGGTCGTTGCCATCAGGGCGTTGCCTCCGTGAGGTCGGTTGTGGTGAGGAGGTCCCAGGCGAGTAGGCCTGCGCCCAGGCAGCCTGCCGTGTCTCCCAGGGCTGCGGGGGCGATGGACGGAAGCTTCTGGAAAGTGATCCGTTGCCGTACGGCTGTGCGCAGCGGTGTGAACAGCGTGTCGCTGGCTTCCGCCAGGCCGCCGCCGATGATCAGGGTGCGGGGGTCGAGCAGGGTGAGGGCGGTGACCAGGCCGTCGGCGAGGGCGTCGACGGCCTCCTGCCACACCCGGTGGGCGCGTGGGTCGCCCGAGGTGACGGCTGCGGCGCAGTCCGCCGCGTCCGCGCCGGGGTTCCCGGACGCCGCCGCCCACGCCTCGCTCACCGCCGATGCCGACGCGTACCGTTCCAGACAGCCGCGCTGGCCGCACGGGCACAGGGTCCCGCCGGGCCGTACGACGATGTGGCCGATCTCGCCCGCGAAGCCGTGCGCGCCTGCCTCCACCCGGCCGTCGACGCCGATGGCGCCCGCGATTCCGGTGCCGAGGGCGATGAAGAAGAAACGGTCTGCTCCCTGGCCGGCCCCGATGCGTCCCTCCGCGAGCCCGCCCGTCCGTACGTCGTGGCCGAGGGCGACCGGCAGGCCCAGCCGCCGGGTGAGCAGCTCGCGCAGGGGTACGTCGCGCCAGCCGAGGTTCGCCGCGTAGACGGCGATGCCCTGGTCGGCGTCGACGATGCCGGGGACGGAGACGCCGGCCGCGGCGGCGCTCTCGCCGAGGTGGGCGACGCCGTGGGCGTGGAGGTCGGCGGCGAAGTCGAGGATCGCCTCGACCACGGCCTCGGGGCCGCGCTCGCGGGCGGTCGCCCGGCGCGCCTGGTGGAGGAGCGCGCCGTCCGGCCCGATGAGGGCGGCTTTCATCGCGGTGCCGCCCACGTCGAGGGCGATGACATGTCTCACGGGAACAGTGTGGCCCGTCGACCCGGAAGAGGTCTAGTCCACTTACGTGGTGTAGACCTTATGGAGTAAGAAAATGAACGTACCAATGAACATATATGTGAATGATCGATGACGGGTCAGTGATGATCTGTGCCGATCGGTAGGGGTTTAAGGCAGTGCAACGGCGTAGGGCAGGGATGATCGCGGCGGTGTCCGCACTCGGTATGACGGCAGTGACGGCAGCGCTCGGGGGCTGCGGAGCCACCGGCTCGGGTGAGGTCACCCTGAAGCTGGTCGCCGCCGACTACGGCGACTCCGAAACCAACAGCTCCCAGAAGTACTGGGACGACCTGGTCAAGGCGTACGAGGACACGCACCCCGATGTGAAGGTCGACGTCAGCGTCTACTCCTGGAACGACGTCGACCGCAAGGTCAAGGAGCTCGTCGCCGCCGGTGACGCGCCCGACCTGGCGCAGATCGGCGCGTACGCCGACTACGCCGCCAAGGGCGACCTCTACCAGGCCGACGACATCCTCTCCATCCCGACCCAGGCCGACTTCGTCGCCCGGCTGGCCGACGCCGGAAAGGTCAACCGCACCCAGTACGGCATGCCCTTCGCCGCCTCCACCCGTCTCCTCTTCTACAACAAGAAGCTCTTCACCGCGGCCGGCCTCACCCCGCCCACCACCTGGAACGAGCTGGCCGCCGACGCCGCCGCGCTGAAGGACGAGGGCGTGAAGTACCCGTACGCCCTTCCGCTCGGCCCCGAGGAGGCACAGGCCGAGACCATGCAGTGGCTGCTCAGCGGCGGCGACGGCTACACCAGCCCCGTCGGCACCTACGGCATCGACTCCCCGCAGAACATCAGGACGTTCACCTGGCTCAAGGACGAACTCGTCGACAAGGGACTCACCGGTCCCGTCGCCCCCGGCAAGCTCAACCGGGCCGCCGCCTTCGCCGCCTTCGCACGCGGTGAGGTGGGCATGCTCAACGGCCATCCCTCGCTGATGAAGATCGCGGCGGCCAAGGGGGTCGACGTCGGCATGGTGCCGATGCCCGGTACGGGGAACTCGACGCGGGCCGCGATGGGGGTCGCGGACTGGATGATGGCCTTCAAGAAGAACGGGCACGGCAGCCAGGTCGGCGACTTCCTCGACTTCGTCTACGACGAGAAGAACGTCCTCGCCTTCTCCCGCGAGTACGACCTTCTGCCGGTCACCACCTCCGCGTCCCGGACGATGTCCACGGCCGCCCAGGACAAGGACCTCGCGCCCTTCCTGGCGGAGCTGCCGAACGCCCAGCTCTATCCGGTCGGCAAGACGTCCTGGGCGCAGGTCAGCGCGGACATCAAGCAGCGGATCGGGACGGTTTTCGCTGCGGGTGGGAGTCCGGGGCGGGTGCTCGCGGAGTTGCAGGGGGAGGCCAATAGGGCGGAGAACGCGGAGTAGGTCGGCGTAGGCCGAGTAGTAGGTTCGGCGTATGAGTGAGGGTGTGGGCGGAAAGCCGGAGCTGGAGCGGCGGGAGCGGGAGATTCTCGCGCTTGAGCGGCGGGGGTTTGCTGGGCCGGGGGCCAAGGAGCGGGCGATCCGGGAGGAGTTGGGGTTGGTGCCGGTTCGGTATTACCAGCTGCTCAATGCGTTGATTGATGACGAGCGGGCGTTGGCTTGGGATCCGGTGACGGTGAACAGGTTGCGGAGGGTGCGGGAGGGGCGGCGGGGGGAGCGGTAGCGGGGGGACGGGCCTTGTCCTCAAACGCCGGACGGGCTGAGGGTGCCGGGCCGGGGCTGAAAAGGTACTGGAGTGCCCGCTAGGGTCGGGTGCATGGATTCCCTGCCTACGCCCCTTACTCAGGCCGGTCGTGATGGGCTGGAGGCCATTCTTGGGCGGCCCCGGGGGGCCCTTGTCGTTCTTGACTTTGATGGGACCCTTGCTCCCATCGTTGCCGATCCTGAGCAGGCCCGGGCTCATCCCGAGGCTCTTTCCGCTCTCTCCGGGCTTGCCCCCGCGGTTGCCTCCGTGGCCGTTCTCACCGGGCGGCCCGCCGGGGTCGCTGTGCGGCACGGTGGATTCGCGGGGGTGTCGGGGCTTGAGCATCTAGTCGTTCTGGGGCACTACGGCACCGAGCGGTGGGACGCCGGCACCGGCGAGGTCAGTGCGCCCGACCCGCATCCCGGCGTTGCCGCCGTCCGTGCCGAACTGCCCGAATTTCTCGAGCGGTTCGGGGCCTGGAAGGGCGCCTGGATCGAGGAGAAGGGCCGGGCCGTCGCCGTGCACACGCGGCGCGCGTCGGACCCGCAGGCCGCGTTCGAGGCGCTGCGCGAGCCCCTCGCCGACCTGGCGACCCGGCATGGTCTGATCGTCGAACCCGGGCGGCTCGTGCTGGAGCTGCGCCCGCCCGGCATGGACAAGGGTGTCGCCCTCGAGGAGTACGTCCGCGAGATCGGCGCCACCTCCGTCCTCTACGCCGGTGACGACCTCGGCGACCTCCCGGCGTTCGCGGCGGTGGAGAAGCTCCGCCGGCAGGGAATCCCGGGCCTGCTGGTGTGCAGCGGCAACAGCGCCGAGGCCGTGACGGAGCTGGCGGAACGCGCCGACCTGGTCGTCGACGGCCCCGCCGGAGTCGTACGGCTGCTTCAGGCCCTTCAGCGGACCGTCCTCAGTCGCTGAGCGCGTTCAGCTGGTCCAGGAACCACTGGGCCGGGGGCAGCGCCGTCGCCGCCGCGGCCAGGTGTTTCGTGCGTTCCGCACGTTCGCCGGGCGGCATGTTGAGCGCGTCCTCCAGGGCCCGTGCCGTCTGCGTGACGTCGTACGGGTTCACCACGAGGGCGTCCTCGCCCAGTTCCTCGTACGCCCCCGCCTCCCGGGACAGCACCAGCGCGCAGCCCTCGTCGGAGACCACCGGGATCTCCTTGGCGACGAGGTTCATGCCGTCGCGGATGGGGTTGACGAGGGCCACGTCGGCGAGGCGGTAGGCGGCCAGGGAGCGGGCGAAGTCGTCCTTGACGTGGAGGAGGACCGGGGTCCAGGTGGGGGTTCCGTAGGTTGAGTTGATGTCGTTTGTCAGGCTTTGCACCTCGGCCGTGTAGTCGCGGTAGACCGCCAGGTCCTGGCGGGAGGGGTACGCGAACGCGACGTGGACGACCCGTTCGCGCCACTGGGGGCGGTCCTCCAGCAGCTGCCGGTACGCCAGCAGTCCCCGCACGATGTTCTTCGACAGTTCGGTGCGGTCCACGCGGACGATTGTTTTTCGGTCGCCGTTTCCGCCGATCTCCGTCCGCAGGGCGGCCATCCGCTCCTCGACGTCCGGCTCGTGCGCGCGCCGGCGCAGGAAGTCCGCGTCCGCGCCCAGACCGTGTACGCCGATCCGGGTGTCGCCGAGGCCGCCGACCAGGTCCGTACAGCAGGCGGTGAACGCGTCCGCCCAGCGGCGGGTGAGGAAACCGAGGCGGTCCGCGCCGAGCATCCCGCGCAGGAGCTGCTCGGAGATGTCGTACGGCAGCATCCGGAAGTACTCCGCCGGTGCCCATGGGGTGTGCGAGAAGTGGCCGATGCGCAGGTCGGGGCGCAGCTCGCGCAGCATGCCCGGGACCAGGCACAGGTGGTAGTCCTGGACCACCACCGACGCGCCCTCGGCCGCCTCCGCCGCCAGAGCCTCGGCGAACGCCCGGTTGTAGGCCTCGTACGACGCCCACTGGCGCCGGAACTCCGCGTCGAAGACCGGCTCCAGCGGGGTCTGGTACAGCATGTGGTTGACGAACCACAGCACCGAGTTGGCGATGCCGTTGTACGCGTCCGCGTGCACGTCGGCCGGGATCGCGAGCATCCGCACCCCGGGCTCGCCCGCTCCCCGCCGGACCGCCTCGCGGTCGCCGTCGCCGAGGGCCGAGCAGACCCACAGGGCGTCCGCGTCCGGCCCGATCGCCGACAGCCCGGAGACCAGCCCGCCGCCGCCACGCCGGGCGTGCAGCGAGCCGTCCTCCTGGACCTCGTAGGTGATCGGGCCGCGGTTGGACGCGACCAGCACGCGGTATCCGCCCGCCCGCTCGTCCTGTACGCCCGCCACACCCGGCACGCCTTGCACTTCCTGCTCACCCTGCGTCGAAGCCATACGCCTGAACCTAGCCCGGGCCGGAAACGCTCAAACGTACAGGCGTACGTACCGGCCGTATACAAGCCGCACGGGTGGCGTTGCGCCGGGCTACGCGACCTTCCTTCCCGCGTACTCCGCGATCTCCGCCATCGGCGGGCGTTCCTCCGTGTCCACCGAGTACGTACGCGGCTCGAAACCGTCCTCCCCGCGTTCGAACTGGGTGAGGGAAGGGCGGATGAGATGGCCCCGGGCCAGCCTGAGCTGGGCGGTGCGGTAGATCGCGGCGGCCATCCGGCCCAGGGCCTGGCCGTCCTGGTGGCGGTGTTTGCGCACTCCCACGTCGACCTGCGCGAGCGCGTCCAGACCGACCAGGTGCAGGGCGTCGATCAGCATGCCCAGCTCCACGC
Organism: Streptomyces sp. NPDC047042; assembly: GCF_040644035.1. NCBI lineage: Bacteria > Bacillati > Actinomycetota > Actinomycetes > Kitasatosporales > Streptomycetaceae > Streptomyces > Streptomyces sp. NPDC047042. The sequence continues at coordinate 13,548 of NZ_JBEYVP010000010.1, forward strand.
CGTAGCCGACGGGGAACGGGAGCTGTTCGAGGAGCGAGCGGCGGGCCGCGTACTCGCCGCCGAGCGGCTGGACGAAGCCGGCCAGCTGCGGCCAGTGCATGTTGAGCAGGGGGCGGGCCATGAGTTCGGTCACACGACCGCCCTGGCCGGCGGTCCTGCCGGAGGCGAGCGAATTCAGCTCGGTGCCGAGCGGGCGGTCGTACATCGCCTTGACGAGGTCGACACCCGGGTCCGTGAGCAGCGGGCCCACGATCCCGGAGACGAACTCCGACGAGAACTCCTTCAGGTCCGCGTCGACGAAGCAGACGATGTCCCCGCTGGTCACGAGCAGCGAGCGCCACAGCACCTCGCCCTTGCCCGGAACCGCCGGGATGCGCGGCAGGATGTCGTCGCGGTGCACGACCCGGGCGCCCGCAGCGGCGGCCACCTCGGAGGTACGGTCGGTCGATCCGGAGTCGATGACCACGATCTCGTCGACCAGCGGCGCCTTCAGCATCAGGTCCCGGCGGATGACGGCGACGATCTCGCCGACCGTCTCCTCCTCGTTGAGCGCGGGCAGGACGACACTCACCGTGGCGTTGGAGGAACGCTTCGCGGCGATCAGCTTCTTGAGCGGGCGGTCGCGGGCGGCCCAGGAGCGCGTGCTCAGCCAGCGCTCGACGTCTTCCAGCACGTGCGGCTCTCCCTTACGTTCGTGGGGGGAAGCGCGATCTTGTATCTCGCGGTTCGGACGGCTCCCACCACCATCCAAGCCTTCGGTTACAGTCTTGAACAACGCGGGTGACCATCGCATGTCCGAGGGCAGCGGCGTTCACAAGCTCACAACCTGACAACTTCATACCGCTCATCCAGAGGGGCAGAGGGATACGGCCCGATGAAGCCCCGGCAACCCTCCAGTCGGCACTCGTGATCCGCTAACGGTCAGCGAGGCTCCCGGCTCGGGAAGGTGCCAAATCCGTCTCACGGCGAAACGCGTCGTGAGAAAGATGAGGAAGGGTTTCGCCTCCATGGCTGCGCAAACTGCCGAGAGCACCACGACCGGCTCCGTCACCTCCGCCGTTCCCCCCGTCGATCTCGGCCCCGCCGCCGCGCTCTCCTGTCGCGAATGCGGCCACCGGGTCCCCCTCGGTCCCGTGTTCGCCTGCGAGGAGTGTTTCGGCCCGCTGGAGATCGCCTACGACTTCTCCTCGTACGACACCGAGGAACTCCGCAAGCGCATCGAAGCGGGACCCGCGAACATCTGGCGTTACGCGCCCCTCCTGCCCGTCCCCGCGGACGTCGCCGAGAAGCCGAACATCAACCCCGGCTGGACCAAGCTCGTCAAGGCCGACAACCTCGCCCGCGAGCTGGGTGTCGACGCCGGCAAGCTCTTCGTCAAGGACGACTCCGGCAACCCGACCCACTCCTTCAAGGACCGGGTCGTCGCCCAGGCCCTGGAGGCCGCCCGCGCCTTCGGCTTCACCACCCTCTCCTGCTCCTCCACGGGCAACCTGGCCGGTGCCGTCGGCGCCGCCGCCGCCCGCGCCGGCTTCCGCTCCTGCGTGTTCATCCCGCACGACCTGGAGCAGGGCAAGGTCGTCATGGCCGCGGTGTACGGCGGCGAGCTCGTCGGCATCGAGGGCAACTACGACGACGTGAACCGCTTCTGCTCCGAGCTGATCGGCGACCCGGCCGGCGAGGGCTGGGGCTTCGTCAACGTCAACCTGCGCCCGTACTACGCGGAGGGCAGCAAGACCCTCGCGTACGAGATCTGCGAGCAGCTCGGCTGGCGGCTGCCGGACCAGCTCGTCGTGCCCATCGCCTCCGGGTCGCAGCTCACGAAGATCGACAAGGGTCTGCAGGAGCTGATCAAGCTCGGGCTGGTCGAGGACAAGCCGTACAAGATCTTCGGTGCCCAGGCGGAGGGCTGCTCGCCGGTGTCCGTGGCCTACAAGGCCGGGCACGACGTCGTACGGCCGCAGAAGCCCAACACGATCGCCAAGTCGCTGGCGATCGGCAACCCGGCGGACGGGCCGTACGTGCTGGACATCGCGCGGCGGACCGGGGGTGCGGTGGAGGACGTGAACGACGAGCAGGTGGTCGACGCGATCCGGTTGCTCGCGCGCACGGAGGGGATCTTCGCGGAGACCGCCGGGGGTGTGACGGTGGGGGTGACGAAGAAGCTGATCGAGAGCGGGTTGTTGGATCCGACGCTCACGACTGTTGTGCTGAACACCGGGGACGGGCTGAAGACGCTGGACGCGGTTGCCGATGTCGGGCTGACCGCGACTATTCGGCCCAGCCTTGAGTCGTTCCGGGAGTCCGGGCTCGTTTAGTCGTTTGTTGTCTGCGGGCCGGTGGGGGCTGGTCGCGCAGTTCCCCGCGCCCCTTAAGGGGCGCTCCACCTGACCGGAGGTTTCATCGTGAGCGTTAGCGTCCGTATCCCTACCATCCTTCGTACCTACACCGGTGGGCAGGCCGAGGTGAGTGCCGAAGGGGGGACCCTTGGGGAGGTCATCGCCGATCTGGAGAAGAACCACACGGGGATCGCCGCCCGGGTGCTCGACGACCAGGGGAAGCTGCGTCGGTTCGTCAACGTGTACGTCAACGACGACGACGTCCGCTTCGAGCAGGGGCTGGAGACGGCGACGCCGGACGGCGCCGGTGTGTCGATCATCCCGGCTGTGGCCGGAGGCTGAGCCGCGAGGCCGTGATACCCGCCAGTAGTAACCGTCGGTAACATCGGTTACCGAGAGTTCATCGAATTGCCCCCTCCGTGAGAGAAACGGAGGGGGCAATTCTGTATGGTTGAGCGCGGTACAGTTGGGGAAGCCGCACCATCTCGCTCGCCGCACGCGTATTAATTCCTGCCGCGCACCCAACGAGAAGTAGCCAAAGTGTGCAGGCCTTTTGCGTTTTTTGTTCTCTTTGTGGGGCCCGGCTTGCCCTGAATCCGCGTGAATTCTCCGCATATTTCCTGACCTGGCGTGCCCGGATTTCTCGTCCGATTGACCTGTTGCAGAGGGCAGTTGGACAGATACATTCGGCCGCGGTCGACGCGTTCCGGCGCACACCTCCACCGGTTGGGGGGGTGAGGTCTGACCCGGATCCGCGAAGTGCGGGTCCGTGCAAGGGCCAGTAATAGGGGAGTTAGGCATGGCTCAGGGCACCGTCAAGTGGTTCAACGCGGAGAAGGGGTACGGCTTCATCGCGGTCGACGGTGGTGCGGATGTTTTCGTCCACTACAGCGCGATTCAGATGGACGGCTACCGCACCCTCGAGGAAGGTCAGCGGGTCGATTTCGAGATCTCGCAGGGCCAGAAGGGGCCGCAGGCGGACATGGTCCGTCTGGCGACCAGCTGAAGCAACGCGCCGGCGCACCGCAAGCGACGTTCTTCTTCCTTCGTTGAAGGATTCGATGGGCTCGTACCTCGTGGGACCTCACGGGGTGCGGGCCCATCGGCATGTCCACCGACCGTCGGCGCCATGCCTACCGGCGCGTAGGTACCCGCCGTTCACCTGGGGATCTTCGAGAGCCGCTTGCACTCGGCAGGGGCGAGTGCTAATCATTGGCGTTAGCACTCTGAAGGTGAGAGTGATAACGAAGGACCGGGTGGGTGAGGCCCGCAGGCCAGGTGGTGCAAGGAACCACAGGGCAGGCAGGCCGTCCGTCGCGGGCGCCAGCGCGGTCCGGAGCAATCCACCCCAGTCCGGGAGGACCACTTCACATGGCCAAGATCATCGCGTTCGACGAGGAGGCACGGCGCGGTCTCGAGCGCGGGATGAACCAGCTCGCCGACGCCGTCAAGGTCACCCTCGGCCCCAAGGGCCGGAACGTCGTCCTCGAGAAGAAGTGGGGCGCCCCCACGATCACCAACGATGGTGTTTCCATCGCCAAGGAGATCGAGCTCGAGGACCCGTACGAGAAGATCGGCGCCGAGCTGGTCAAGGAAGTCGCGAAGAAGACGGACGACGTAGCCGGTGACGGCACGACGACCGCGACCGTCCTGGCCCAGGCGCTGGTCCGCGAAGGCCTGCGCAACGTCGCCGCGGGTGCCAACCCGATGGCGCTGAAGCGCGGTATCGAGAAGGCCGTCGAGGCCGTCTCCGGTGCGCTGCTCGACCAGGCGAAGGAGGTCGAGACCAAGGAGCAGATCGCTTCGACCGCCTCCATCTCCGCCGCCGACACGCAGATCGGCGAGCTCATCGCCGAGGCGATGGACAAGGTCGGCAAGGAAGGCGTCATCACCGTCGAGGAGTCCCAGACCTTCGGTCTGGAGCTGGAGCTCACCGAGGGTATGCGCTTCGACAAGGGCTACATCTCGGCGTACTTCGCGACCGACGTGGAGCGCATGGAGGCGTCGCTCGAGGACCCCTACATCCTCATCGCCAACTCCAAGATCTCCTCGGTCAAGGACCTGCTCCCGCTCCTCGAGAAGGTCATGCAGTCGGGCAAGCCGCTGCTGATCATCGCCGAGGACGTGGAGGGCGAGGCCCTCTCGACCCTGGTCGTCAACAAGATCCGCGGGACCTTCAAGTCCGTCGCGGTCAAGGCCCCGGGCTTCGGTGACCGCCGCAAGGCGATGCTGAACGACATCGCGATCCTCACGGGTGGCGAGGTCATCTCCGAGGAGGTCGGTCTCAAGCTCGAGAACACCTCCCTGGACCTGCTGGGCCGTGCGCGCAAGGTCGTCATCACCAAGGACGAGACCACGATCGTCGACGGCGGCGGCTCCGCCGACCAGGTCGCCGGCCGGGTCAGCCAGATCCGCGCCGAGATCGAGAACTCGGACAGCGACTACGACCGCGAGAAGCTGCAGGAGCGCCTGGCGAAGCTCGCCGGCGGTGTCGCGGTCATCAAGGCCGGCGCCGCGACCGAGGTCGAGCTCAAGGAGCGCAAGCACCGCATCGAGGACGCCGTTCGCAACGCGAAGGCGGCCGTCGAGGAGGGCATCGTCGCCGGTGGTGGCGTGGCCCTGCTCCAGGCCTCCCAGGTGTTCGAGAAGCTGGAGCTCGAGGGTGACGAGGCGACCGGCGCCAACGCCGTGCGGCTCGCGCTGGAGGCCCCGATCAAGCAGATCGCCGTCAACGGTGGTCTCGAGGGTGGCGTCATCGTCGAGAAGGTGCGCAACCTTCCCGTCGGCCACGGCCTCAACGCCGCGACCGGTGAGTACGTCGACATGATCGCCGAGGGCATCATCGACCCGGCGAAGGTGACGCGCTCCGCGCTGCAGAACGCCGCGTCGATCGCCGCGCTGTTCCTCACCACCGAGGCCGTCATCGCCGACAAGCCGGAGAAGGCGTCCGCGCCGGCCGGCGGCGGCATGCCGGGCGGTGACATGGACTTCTGATCCCCCGAGGATCGGCAGTTCATCGCGTACGAGTTCGAGGGCGGCACCCTTCCTGAAGAGGGGTGCCGCCCTCGGGCGTTTGCGGGACCATTGGGGCGTGCTGTTCGGGGGATCAGGCGGGAGACGCGGCGGTCGGACCACTGGGGGACCAGGGGACTCGGGCCAGCCGGGGCCGCCCCCTGAACCGCCGCCCGACCCGTCGATGCCGGAGCGCACGCCGCTGAAGGGGCGCGGGGTGCATTCGGCGTATGTGTACGTCGGGGCCGGGCTGTTCGTGGCGTCCGTGCTGGTGGTGGGGACGATGCCCGCGCTGCTGGTGGAGGGGGGCGGGACGGGGGGTGGGGGTGACGTGTGGTCGTCAACCACCTGGACACTGCCCGTGCCCGACCCGACGTACGAGGTCCAGGAACCGAACGCCTTGCATGAGCTCCTGCGGGGCGTGGACATCGGATCGGTGTCGGCGATCGACGTCGACCGGACGCCTCCTGGGGCCGGCGAGTCGTGGGACGTAGCCGTACAGGAGTACAGGAACGGCAAAGACGTCGCCAGGCTGGTGGGGCGGACCCTGGTGAAGGCGCCGGACGGCACGGTCGTCTCGTCGCCGGACATGTGCGCCAAGTTGCTCGGCGACATCGACAGCCGCGCGAAGCTCGTGCCCGTGTCGCCCGACGACACCGTCTGTCTCCGTACCGACGAAGGGCGCGTCGCCAGTGTCGTTGTCACGGCTGTGGGGAGTGGTGGTGGGGTCGAGGCCGAGGTGACCGTGTGGAAGTGGCTCGGATCACAGTGAGTCGGGCTCGGGTGCGGAATGAGCCGGCACCCGGCGGAGTTGATGCACATGCATGCATGTGCAGTCCGTTCCCTTCCGTCCCCTTCCGAGGAGCCCCCACGTGACAGCCCCCGCCCAGACCTCCCGCGCGGCCCAGGTCCTCTCGCGCCCCCTGACGGTGAACGGCCTGACCGTGCCGAACCGGATCGTGATGGCGCCGATGACCCGTGAGTTCTCGCCCGGCGGCATCCCCGGCGAGAACGTGGCCTCGTACTACTCGCGCCGCGCGGGCGCCGGCGTCGGTCTGATCGTCACCGAGGGCACCTACGTCGGACACGACTCCGCCGGTGCCAGCGACAACGTCCCCCGGTTCCACGGCGAGGAGCAGCTCGCCGGGTGGGCGAAGGTCGCCGAGGCCGTGCACGCGGCCGGCGGGAAGATCGTGCCGCAGCTGTGGCACATCGGCATGACCAGGGAAGCCGGGCAGCCCCCGTACACCGACGCCCCGCCGGTCGGCCCCTCCGGGCTGCGGCTGGACGGCACCGCCGGTGGCGGCAAGGAGATGACGCAGGAGGACCTGGACGACGTCATCGACGCGTTCGTCGCGGCCGCGGTGGCCGCCGAGCGCATCGGCTTCGACGGGATCGAACTGCACGGCGCCCACGGCTACCTGATCGACCAGTTCCTGTGGGCGGGCACCAACCGCCGCACGGACGCGTACGGGGGTGACCCGGTCGCCCGTACGAAGTTCGCGACGGAGATCGTGGCCGCCGTACGGGAGGCCGTGTCCGCGTCCTTCCCGATCATCTTCCGGTACTCGCAGTGGAAGGGGGGCGCCTGGGACGCCCGCCTGGGCGAGACCCCCGAGGAGCTGGAGTCGATCCTGACCCCGCTCGCGGCGGCCGGCGTCGACGCCTTCCACGCCTCCACGCGCCGCTACTGGCTCCCGGAGTTCGACGGCTCGGACCTCAACCTGGCCGGCTGGACGAAGAAGCTCACCGGCAAGCCGACGATCACGGTCGGCTCGGTCGGCCTCGACGGCGACTTCATCAAGGGGTTCTCGGGCGAGGGCTCCCCGCTCAAGAGCATCGACGACCTCCTGGACCGCCTGGAGAACGAGGAGTTCGACCTCGTCGCGGTCGGCCGCGCGCTGCTCCAGGACCCGGAGTGGGCGGCGAAGGTGCTCGAGGGCCGGACGGGTGAGCTGAAGGCGTACGACGCGGCGGCGCTGGGGTCGTTGAGCTGACCTGACCGCAGCTGGGCGAGGACGAACGCCGAGCTGAGGTCAAGTTCGTCGACACGGAGCTGCCGTGACAGCACGAGGCCCCGGGCGGTAGCGCCCGGGGCCTCTCAGTGCCGATTCCGTTCCGGCGGACGCGGTCGTGCCGGTGAGTCGGACCTTCGCGTGACTCGCATCCTGCTGTCCGGCAGGTGCAGCCGAGGCTGCGCCGCCAGCAGGCCCTGTCCGTGGCCGCGCGGAGCGGGACGGCCGATCGGACCGGGAGTCTGGCCGGTCGGCCGTCGCGGTGACCCCGGAGGTGCGCATAGCGTCATCGCAACCAGACCACCGCGCTGTGAGGGGAACTTGATGGAACAGCAGGGGACGGACGGCGCCCACGCCGACAACGGCTCAGTCATGATCGGGGCGGCCACGGAGTTCGAGCCGGACGTCATGGATCTGTTCGTGGAGGCACTGCGCCGCGCGGTCAAACGCGAGTTGCCGGCCGTGGGGACGGACACCCTGCTCGGGGCCCTCGTGTCCGGGGAGACGGACGCCGGTGACGCGATCACCCCGGGGATGCGGAAGGCCGGTTCGCTCAGCGGTCTCATCGACGGCCGGGCGGGCCGCGGTTGGGTGAGTGACGACGAGGCGAGCGGTGTCGGTGAGGGTGCCGATGAGGAGGAGATCGAAGCTGCCTGGCGTGAGGCCCGGTGGCGTTACGGCCTCAGCGCGGGCGGATCGGCTCCGGACAGCGGCCCGGTGCCACCCGGGACGACCGGGGCGGCGCACTCGTGCCTCCTGCTCGCGATCAGGTCGGCCCGCGCCGAGGGGGCGATCTCTGTGCGCTGTCGGCATGTTGCCCGTGCCCTGGTGGAACTGCCGGACAGCAGGGCACGGGAGGCCATGGTGCTGGAGAGGCTGGACCTCTCCGCCGCGGCGAACGCGCTCGACGCGCTCGACGCGCTCGACGCGTTGGAGGCGGTGAACGCGTCGGATGCGTCGGATGCGGGCGCCTCGGCGCGGGCCGGAGGACCGGAATCCCGCGGCGTCACCCTTCTCCGGCGAGCCGGAACGCTGGGCAAGAGCGGTAACCGCCTGACCCGCGCCCTGACTTCGTGGACCTCCCAAAGCTCCGTGAACGGCTCACCGGTTCTGTTCGCGGTGACTGTCGAGGCCATGCGGCAGGCGGTACGGTGCGGGCGCGGCGCGGTGGAACCGCTGGATCTTCTGCTCGGGATACTGGCCCTGGACCGGGCCCTGTTCGTCGCCAGGCGCTCGCTTCCCGCGAGTCTGGCGAAGGCCAACTCCGCGCCGGAGTTGATGCGCCGGCACGGGGTACGACAGTGCTCCCTGGTCTTGGCGGCCTCGACGAACGCCTCGGCTGCCGCGGTCACTTCGGCTTCGGCGGGCCGTGCCGCAGGTGATCCCGACAGCGACTTGGTACGTCCGTCCGCCGCCGCCGACCGGGTCGTGGCCGTGGCGCGACTGTCCGCCGCCGAGCACGGTTCGCCCACGGTCGGCACGGTCCACCTGCTGGCCGCGCTGCTCGACGAGTCGGCTGCGGACACGGACGCCAACATGACAGTCGTACGACTGCTGGCCGCCGACCAGGTCGATGTGGCGGCGCTGCGGGCGGAGTTGGGGCTCAGGCTGGGCGCATGACACCCGGGATCCCAAGCTTGGGATCCCGGCCGGGTCAGTTGTCCCGAGGCTGCTTGAGGTCTTCGACAAACGCCTCCCACGCCTCCGTCCGGAACGCGAGCGTTGGCCCCCGGCGGTTCTTGGAGTCTCGTACGGGGACGTGGGTGGGGTGGCCGTCGGAGACTTCCAGGCAGTCGGCGCCGTCGCCGCCGCTGTAACTGGACTTGTACCAAGTGTGGTCAGAGCTGGATCGCTTCATGGGAGTAATCCTCTGCCACTGACTCGACCAGGGCCAGAGATTCCTGCGGGGGGAGAGCGTTGGCTCTGATCAGGTCGAAGGTCAGCTCGTGGCGGGTGACGGTCTCTCGGTCGTCCAGCAGCTGGCCCATGCCGACGCCCTCGACGTAGGCGAGCGGAGGGGCGTCCGGAAAGTACATGAGCTTGATGCCGCTCGGCAGGGAGCCGACCGCGCCCGCGCTGAACGGGAGCACCTGCATGATGATCCGGCGGTGATGTGCCAGGTCTGCCACGCGGCGGAGGACCTGTGCCATGACCGCAGGTCCGCCGACGGGGCGGCGTAGGGCGGCTTCCTCGAGAACTGCCCACAACAACGGCGTTGTTGGATCGTCGAAAAGGCGGGTGCGTTCCATACGGGTCGCTACCAGCTCGTCGATTTCCGTGTCCGATGCCGTCGGCCAGTAGGCGCGGAACAACGCCTCCGCGTACGCCGCTGTTTGCAGAAGGCCGGGAATCAGCGTTGGCGTGAACTGCCTGATCGAAGTGGCGAGCGCCTCCGCTTCCACCGCTTCCGTGAAGTGGTTCGGGAACCTGGACTTGGCGGAGGCCTCGCAGTTGCGGGCGAAGAACTCGCCGGTGTCGAGCATCTCGTCGAACTTGACGGCGTAGTTGTGGTGCATGCGGCGAGTCCCGCACTCCAGCTGGCCGATGAAGGAGCCGCTGACGAAGAGGGGCTCGCCCAACTTGGTCTGGCTCAGCCCCTTCTTCTCACGCGCATATCTCAGTTCAGCACCCAGCATGGCTCGGGGTGAGGAGAACGGGTCGAGACTCTTCGGTCCTGCCATGGCGGCAACTCCCTGTTGGACACATGGGGTTGTTGGGTCTTGGTGTCTGGCCAGGTTAGACGGGTGGCCGCCACTCTGTGTGGAGAACGCGAACACTCAGAGTGGAGAGGAACAGGCGCGATGGAGCTGCTGTCGAACGGGCGGTTGCAGTCGACCGAGGAGATCGTGGTGCGGTTGCGGGCCGCGCTCAAGGAGGTCGGGGTCGCCCTGCCGTCGCTGGGCGTCGACCCGGTGAGCGAAGCCGGCGGCGAGCCCTTCGCGCTGGTCGTTCTCGGGCGCTGCAACGTCCGTACGGCGACGCGGCTCGCCGCCGTGCTGGAGGGCTTGGCCGTGGGCGGCGACGAGGGTGCGTGAGGTGGCGTACGCCCTCGATGTGCGCGACGGGCGGATCGGGGAGGTCATGGGGCGCGAGGGCGGGTACGTGCAGCTGCGGCCCGTGGGTGGCGGGTGCGAGTGGGACTGTCCGCCGGAGGAGCTCAGGGAGGCGGCGCCGGGGGAGGTGCTGCGGGCGCGGGTGCGGCGGGTCAACCGGGAGGGGCGGCTGCCGTGAGGTGGCCTCCTCGCCCGGTCGACCCGCGTCAGTGGATCAACAGGTGCGGCCGGTGTAGAACGCGCCGTCGACCTTGCTGCTGCTGCCGAGCCAGGTGACGCCCGGGAGGACGCACTTCTCGTAGTTCGGGCCCCACACCTCGACCTCGATCACGATGTGCGAGCCGTCGCTGGTGCAGTGGTTGTAGTACGCGTCGCTGCCCGTCGCGTAGTACCCGCAGGGGTTGGCGGCGGCCGTGGCCGCGGGGGCGGCGACGGCGAGGACCAGGGCGCTGGTCAGGGGGCCGACGACGGCGAGGGCGGTGGTCAGGAAGCGGCGGACGTTCAAGGCTGTACTCCTGGCGGACGAATGACTCGGACACCCGCAGCATCGATGATCATCGGGTCGCCGATCCGCCACATTGCCTCGGACGAGGGACGGGGTTCACCCGGTCGTGTGGATCAAGGTTTGCGCGCTCGCGGGCAGGTCAGGTGTGATGCCCCTGCGGCCTGCCGCAGGGGCATCACACCCGCCGCCTGGCTAGCGGGCGCTGTGCGAGTCGGGCGCCGGCAGGTGCTCACCGGGGACCACCGCGAGGGCGGCCGTCGGACGGGCGGCGCCGGACGCGGAGGACGCGGACGGCGCGGAGGGCTTGGCCGGTGCTGCGGTCAGGGGTGAGAGCTGGGCGGACCGTGCCGTGGCGGACGTCGTGGGCAGCGCGCCGCCCGCCGCCCACAGGGTGGTCGTCCAGGCGCTGCTCGCCGCGATAGCGGAACCGATGCCGGTGCGGTTGGCCGACGGGTACGACGCGTTGGGGCCGAAGGCCTGCACGCCCATGATGCTCGCGGCCCGCTGGCTCAGGTAGTACGCGGTCGGCGCCGAGAGCGTGGCCCGGGAGGACCAGAGCACCGGGCCGTAGGTGGCGGTGACCGCGCCTCCGGCGATGGCGCTCTGCCAGGACCAGGTGTCCTGGACGGTGGCCCAGTTCGGCGAGGACCACCAGAAGCGGGCCAGGTTGGCGGCGACGTCCTCGTGGGTCCTGCCGCCGATGCTCCAGAAGTTCCAGACCTTGTTGAGGGTGACGTTCTCGATCGCCTTGGTGGCGTTGTAGCCGACCGTCACCAGACCCGTGGTGTTCGGGTTCAGGGCGTTCAGGTAGTTCCTGATCGAGGCGGAGACGTTCTTGCCGTTCGTCAGCAGGACCACGCCCTTGCCGCGGTATCCCAGCGCGCCGGCGGCGGCGGAGGCGGCGATCGGGTCGTGGTACTCGTTGCCGTCGGCGACGAAGATCCAGCTCGGGGCCGAGGTGATCTGCTTGGCGACCCTGACCGACAGCCCGGAGAGGTCCGTGCCGTCGAGGCGTACGGGCTTGTAGCCGAGTGCCCGCACCTGGTTGGCCACGTTGTTGGCGAGGACGCGGGTGCCGCCGTTGAGGTAGACAGAGCTGCCCCGGGGGAGCGAGCGCTTCAGTTCCGCGGCCGCGGTGTTGTCCAGCCGGCCCCCGGAGGTCAGCAGGACCGGACCCTGCTTCTCGGCGGCCAGCGCGAGCGCCGGGGCCGAGTACGTGGCGTTGCCCTTGTTGACCAGCACCGCGGACCGGGCGGCGATCAGGCCGGGCTCGTGCGTGCCGCCCGTCTTGTCGAACGTCCAGCGGGACGCGGCTCCGTCGATTCCGATGGAACCGGTGCCGTAGACCCGGGCCAGGGTGTTTCTCCGCAGCGGCTGCCACGCGGGCTTGGCGCCCTTGCCCGCCCCGGTGAGCTGGGTGGAGGTCCCGCTCGCCAGGTCGAGGACGCGGACCGTCTGTACGTCGCTGGACCAGCCCGCGTGCGAGCTGTGCGCCTCGTAGGCGATCCGTCCGCCGGCGGGGTCCCAGCTCGGGGCCGTGTGGTCGGACTCGTCCGTGGTCACCTGCTTGACGTTGGCGCCGTTGGCGTCGGCCGTGAACAGCTGGGTCCACTCGCCCACCAGGCGGGTGAAGACCAGCTGGGTGCCGTCCGCCGAGAACACCGGTGAGGAACCGGAGGTGATGATCCTCTTCAGCGCCCTGGTGTCCGGGTTGTACGTCCAGATGCCCAGGCTCTCGTAGCAGCCGTAGGTGTCGCGCCGCTCGAAGGCCAGCGTGCCCGCGGGGCTCGCCGTCGGGTGCACGTCGCACACCGTCGACGGCTCCTGCGCGTCCGTCAGCAGCGGCTCCGGCGCCCATGAGCCGTCCGAGGGCCCGTAGACGAGCTGGCCGCCCGTGCTGAACACCACGTACCGGCCGTCCAGCCAGAACGTCGGGTCCTCGTAGGCCGCGCTGGAGCGCACGCCGGTCGCCCACGGCAGAGTGATCGGCGCGGTGCTGCCGCTGACCCGGCCGGTGACCAACTGGCTCCAGCCGGCCACCAGTCGGCTGCCGTCGGGCGCCCAGTTCGGCGTGTAGCCGTAGTTCGGGATGTTGGGGACCGAACGCAGGCCGGTCCCGTTCGAGTTGACGGTCGCGATGCCGGTGCTGCCGCCGTACAGGGCGATCTGACCGGGCGTCACGGTCGCGGCCTGCGCGCCCGGTGCCACGGCGCCGAGCAGGCCGGCCGCCAACGCGGCAGCGGAGGTGAGCGCCGCGAGACTGCGGCGCGTGTGAGAACTCAAGGAAGGCCCCCCAAAGAGTGATGGATCATCGCCACCGAGCGTCTCGGCCCACCCCACCACGGCGTACTGCAAGTACAGCCCGTGCACCCCGGCGCCGACGCGTCCCGCGCGGCGCCCCGGGCGCAAATCAGTGACCGCTAGTCGGCGGCAGGACATTATGTGATGCCGCGGGGGCCACTGGAAAGCGCTTTTCGAACATCGTGCGAACAACGTGACGTGGGCCGACGCTCAGAGATCGCCCATCGGCTCGATGTCCACCTTCATCGGTGTGCCCCAGATGCGCAGCACCTCGAAGTCGGTGAACTCGTGGACCAGGCGGTAGGCGATTCCGGGGCGGGGGGAGCGGCGTTCGGCGGAGAGGTAGCGCTCGGCGTCCAGGCGGTCGCGGCGTGGGGTGCCGCAGAGCTGCCAGTTCTGGCCGGTCCAGACCTCGGGGATCCAGCGCTGCTGGGGCTGGGGGCGGTCCGCGCGGACGCCGTAGCGGGACATCGTGCGCTCGGGGGGCGCCGAGTCCGGGTCGGTGGGGCGGGCCTGCGGGTAGGCGCCGTTCTGCTCGGAGCGGCGGGCGCTGCGGCGGCGGGTCTCGCACAGGAGGCACAGGTCGACGGCGTCCTTGTCGACCGGGCCGTTCGGGTGCTCGGCGCAGCGGGTGGTGGGCGCCGAGCCGGTGACCGTGTCCTCCAGGATCGCCAGGGCCCGGTTCAGGTCGGCCTTGATCTCGTGCAGCTTCGCGTCGGTGGTGTCGCCGGTGAGCGCTTCCCCGTGCTCGCCGAGGACGCGCAGGGCCCGCCCGAGGGCGGTCAGCTGGGCGTGGTTCACGGTGTCTTTCGTCCCTTCGGCGGCGGGCGCTGCGCTCGGTGGTTCTGCGGGCAGTGTTTCTGTGGGCAGTGTTTCTGTGGGTGGTGGTCTCCACCGTCGCACAGGTCACTTACAACGTGCGGCGGGCCGCCTCTATGCCTCGAACTCCGTCAGGTCGATCGCGTGTACGAGGAGCTGGTGGTCGTACACCGGGTGGGTCGTCACCCGCTCCTCCGTCAGGCCCAGCTTGCGGATGATGTTCTCGGAGGCCTCGTCGCCCGCCCTGCTGATGCTGATCACGCGATCGAGGCCGCGGTCCTGGAGGGCGAACTCCAGGGTGGCGTGGGCGGCCTCGGATGCGTACCCCTGGCCCCAGAACTGGGAGCCGAGCAGCCAGCTGATCGCCACCTCGTGCGCCGCCTCCGGCAGGAAGCCGGGTACGGACAGGCCGACCGCGCCCGCCAGTTCGCCCGAGGCGAGGAGTTCGACGGCGAAGAGGCCGAAGCCCTCCTCGTCCCACTCCTCCTCCCAGCGCTCGATGGCCTCCGCCGTGTACTCGAGGTCGCGTACCGAGCCGTCGTCGATCCAGCGCATGACCTGGGCGTCCGCGAGGATCTCCGACAGGGGTACGAGGTCGTCGTCGGTCCAGCGGCGGAGGAGGAGGCGGGGAGTGTGGATCTCGGTCATGGCGCTCATCCTGCCCGACCGGCGAACGCGCGCCCGCATCAGAGGGTCATCAGTGGGGTCATCGGTGGGGTCATCGGTGGGGTCATCAGTGGGGTGCGGCCGCCAGCGCCGCCCGCAGGTGGCCGTCGTTCTCCGCGAGGAGCCGGGTGGCCGTCGGGCCGTCGACCGAGCCGAGGAGGACCAGGATCGCGTCCTTCGTCTCCCCGCCCGTCGCCGCGAGGGCCGCCTCGATCTCCTCCTCGCTCGCCCCGGTCGCCAGGGCGACGATCCGGCGGGAGCGCGCCCGGAGCTTGTCGTTCGACGCCCGTACGTCGACCATCAGGTTCCCGTACGTCTTGCCGAGCCGGATCATCGTGATCGTCGACAGCATGTTGAGGACGAGCTTCTGGGCGGTGCCCGCCTTGAGCCGGGTCGAGCCGGTCAGCAGCTCCGGTCCGACGACGATCTCGATGCCGTGATCGGCCGCGGCGGCGAGCGGGCTGTGCGCGTTGCAGGACAGGCCGATCGTCAACGCGCCCAGCGCGCGGGCGTGTTCGACGGCGCCGACCGCGTACGGGGTACGGCCGGACGCCGAGATGCCGACCACCGTGTCCAGGGTGGTGACGCCGAGCGCGTCGAGGTCCGTCGCCGCGAGCTCCCTGGAGTCCTCGGCGCCCTCCACGGAGGTGACCATGGCCTCGGGGCCGCCCGCGATCACGCCCGTGACCTGGGCGGGGTCGGTGTTGAAGGTGGGCGGGCACTCGGACGCGTCCAGCACGCCGAGCCGGCCCGGCGTGCCCGCGCCCGCGTAGACGAGCCGGCCCCCGCGTGCCATCCGGGCCGCCAGGGCGTCGATCGCGGCGGCGATCTCCGGGAGGCGTTCGGCGACGGCGGCCGGGACGGTGGAGTCCTCGGCGTTCATGAGCCGGGCGATGTCGAGGGTGGGAAGCTGGTCGATCTCGGCCAGCTCCGGGCGGAACGCCTCCGTCGTCAGCGTCTCCAACTCCTCTTTCAGCGCACGGTAGTTGGAGGAGGCGTCAGCGGTTGGGGTCATGGCGTGCGGCTCTTTCGGATCTTCCGGTACGGCTGCTGTCGGTTGTGGCGTGCGGCCTAGCGGCGTGAGGTCGTGCCGCCGCGCGGGGTGTGGCGGTGGGCGAGCGCCTCGTAGGAGGCCGAGAGCGCGGGGGCGGCCGTCTCGTACGTCCGTTGCGCCACGCCTATGAACAGGCAGTCCACGACGAGGAGTTGACTGGTGCGCGAGGACATCGCCGCCGGGCGCAGTTCGCTCTCGCGGGCCGTGGAGGTGGTGAGGACGTGGTCGGCGTACTGCGTGACGGGCCCGTCGGGCCGCCCGGTGATCGCGACGGTCGTGGCCGAGCGCTCGAAGGCGACCCGGAGCGGCTCGATGACGTCGCCGGTCGACCCGGAGTGCGTGATCGCGACGGCGACGTCCTTCGCGCGCAGCTGCACGGCGTTGGTGACGGCGAGATGCGGGTCGCTGTGGGCGTGCGCGACCAGTCCGATGCGCAGCAGCTTCTGGGCGAGGTCCTGGGCGACCAGGCCCGAGGCGCCGACGCCGTAGATGTCGACGCGGCGGGCGGCGGCGAGTGCGCTGACGGCGGCCGACAGCTGGGCCATGTCGAGGCCGGCGGCCGTGTCGGCGAGGGTCTGCTGCTCGTCGTACGCCAGTTTCGCCACGACCTCGGAGATCGGGTCGTCCACCGCGATGTCGGCGGTCACGGCGGGGGAGCGCCCCGACTGCTGGTGGGCGGCGAGGCCGGCGAGCGCGAGACGCAGGTCGCGGTAGCCGGGGTAGCCGAGCAGCCGGGCCGTACGGACGACCGTCGCCTCGCTGGTGCCGGTGAGCTCGGCGAGGCCGGTGACGGTGAGGGCCGCGCAGCCGGCCGGGTCCGCGGCGACCGTCTCGGCGACGCGCTGCATGGAACGGGTCATGGAGGGCGCGAGGGTGCGCACCTTGGCGGCGAGGGCGGCGGGCGCGGGCGGGGGCGGCGGCGGGGGAGGGGCGGCAGTTTCCTTCACGTCTCGGCTCACATGTGAAAGATATTTTCTGTTCGGAGGTGCGGTCAAGAGTGCGCACAATGGGTGCATGACCCCCTCCGACGGCCCCGCCAACCCCATCACCTCCCTGGAGCAGGCGTTGCACGCGGCACGCGCCCTGGTGCTCGCCGACCTGGCCGCACGCGAGGTCGCCGAGGCGGACGTCGTGTCCATGGTCGAGGAGTCGGTCGTACAGCGCCGCTGGTGGGTCGAGCAGTGGCCGGACGGCGCGGACTTCGTGGCCGGGCTTGTCGCCCAGGACGTCCAGGACGCCCTGCTGGAGAAGTACGGCCGCTGGCCCCTGTGCCCGGTCTGCGGCTCCGGCGACCCGCACGCCCTGGAGGTCGAGCCGGAGTTGGGCCCCGACCCGCAGTGGGTGTGCCACAAGGCGGGGGTACGGGTCGCGGCGCTCGGCGGACTCGGGGCTGCCGGGGCTGCGGGCGGGGTCGCCTCGTCGTGACGGTCTACATAGATCCCCCCACCTGGCCGGGCCACGGCCGTCTGTGGTCCCACCTGGTGAGCGACGTGTCGTACGAGGAACTGCACGCGTTCGCCGAGGAGTTGGGGGTACCGGCCCGGGCCTTCGAGCGCGACCACTACGACATTCCGTCGCACCGGTACGGGGATGTGGTGGCGGCGGGGGCGGTGGAGGTCAGCAGCCGCGAGGTGGTCCGGCTGCTGCACGGGTCGGGGTTGCGCAGACGCAAGGGGCCGGGCGGGGGGCCGGGCGGAACGGACGCCCCGGCTCAGCCGCGCAACTCGTAGGCCCTGAGCCCGTCTTCGCCGACCTCCCCTTCCTCGCTCACCGGCGTGAATCCGACCCGCGTGATCACCGCCTGGGACGGGGTGTTGTGCGGTTCGACGGTCGCGAACAAGGAGCGTACGTCGTCCCGGGCCAGCGCCCACCCTGCCAGGGCGCGCAGTGCCTCCGTGGCGTAGCCGTTGCCGCGGGCCTGTTCCGCGAGGTCGTAGCCGACCTCGGCCTTGCCGTCCTCGTCGGGGGCGCCGTGGAAGCCCATGCCGCCGACCGCGCGGTCGTCCTCGCGCCGGACGAGGACGTACAGGCCGAACTCCGGGCGGTGTACGCCCGCTTGATATGCCTTGGCCACCATTCCGGCGGCGTCGCGTGTGCCCTCGAAGGGGCCGCCCTCGATCCAGTCGAAGCCGCCGGTGCCGCCCGCGCTCAGGTCGGCGGCGGCCGCCGGGGTTACGCCCTCGAGGCGGAGGCGCTCGGTGTCGAGGACGAGGTTGTTGGTCCAGTGCCACCTGGTGGGTCGGGCGCGGCCGGGCAGGTCGGCGCGTCCGGCCGCCCACAGCAGGGTCTGCCAGTGGTCGGGGCCGGGGCGGACGCTCGGGAAGATCCGGGTGAGGACGAACTCCGCGAGATGCGCGGGCGGTTCGTACGGCAGAAGCCCGAGGCCATCGGCCATGTCGTGGGCGTGCAGCAGGACTTCGGCGATGCCCATCGCGGCGAAGCCCTCACGGTTCGCGCTGCGGTAGGGGGCCGGGTGGAAGGCCCGCGCGTCGCGGGGGGCGGTGCGGATGGCCGCGGTGAGCAGGGCGCCGGTGGCCGTGATGACTTCGAGGATGCCCTCGTTGATGTCCTTGTCGTCGGTGGGGGCCCCGCTGTAGGTGCTGTCGAGGCTGATGTTGAGCGGGACGTACGCGCTCTCTGTCCGTCCCGCGAGCCGGGAGGCGTAAATGACGAGGTCGATGACGATGTGCTCGGCGGTCTTCCGGCAACTCCAGTCCACGGGACCCGCCTTGACCTCCGCCCAGTTCCGGTCCACCGCCGGCCGCAGCAGCGCCACCGCGCTCGCGACAGCCTCGTCCACTTCGTTTCCACCCGTGCTCAACATGCGGCGAGGATAGGGCGTCGAGTGCCCCGACCGACACGGATTAAAGCGGGGACGGATCAAAGCGGGGATCGAAGCCGCTCCAGCTCCGCCGCGATGTTGGCCCGCGCCGCCTCCTCCCAACGCTCCGTTCCGTACGGGGTCCAGAACAGCCTTGGCAGGTCGAGGAGTTGGCGCAGTACGTCCGCCCGGCCCTGCCTGAAGGCGTCCTCCGGGACGAAGGCGTACTCCTCGCGTACGGCGGCCGTGTACGCGGCGTACGTGTCCTGGGGCGCGGCCAGGATCGCGAGGTCCGCGTCGCACAGGACCTGGCCGGCCAGGTCGTCGGGCCCGGGGGCATGGGTGACGGTGAGACGGACCAGGCGAGCCACCTCGGCGGTGCCCTCCGGTGAGACCCCGGCCTCGGAAAGGGCGCGTTCGGCGAGGCGGGCCGAGCGCTCCTCGTTCTCGGAGCGGTCGGGGGCGTACACCGCGTCGTGGAACCAGGCGGCGAGGCGGACGAGGGCGAGGTCGGGGACCGGTGTCCCGGCCTCCTCGAACGTCCGCTCCAGCACGTCGATGTGATCGAGGACCGCGGTGAGGTGGGTGAGGGTGTGGTACCGGCGCTGGGGTTCCTGGTAGCGGGCCAGGAGGTTGTCGGCGTAGGGGACGGGGTCGGGGTGAGAGGGGGCGCCGGGGGCGGCGCGGGCGGCCTCCAGTGCCTGGGTCCAGCGGGCGCGGAGGGGAGCGTGCGCGTCGTCGGGGGCGTCGTGGCGGGCTTGGTCGGGCATGGGGGCATTCTCCCGTCCCGCTCGATCCGCCCCTAGCGTGGGACCCATGACGTCTTCTGCCGATCTTCATGACGTACGTGACCCCGAGCTGCCCGGGCGGCTCCTGGCCGTCGAGCGCGACGCGCTGATCCCGCTGCTGCGGGGCAGGCCCGAGGCCGACTTCGGGATTGTGACCGCCGGGTGTCCCGAGTGGACCGTGCGGGAGGTGCTCGCGCACTGTTCGGCCGCGCTGACCCGGGTGGTCGAGGGGCGGCTGGAGAAGGGAATCTTCTCGCCCGAGTCGAACCAGCGGGACATCGCCGAGCGCGGCGACTGGACGAACGCCCGCGTCCTGGACGAGCTGGAGAAGGGGATGACCGAGGCCGGGGCTGTGCTCGCCGGGGGCGACGGGACCCTGGACGGGCTCGCGCTGGGGGAGTGGGTGCACGCCGGGGATGTACGGGAGGCCCTCGGTGAGCCCGGGGCCTACGCGGGGCCCGGCCTTCCTTACGCGCTGGCGCTGCTCGCGCGGCTGAGCCGGGAGCGGGGGCTGGTGCCGCTCCACGCCGATGTCGACGAGCTGGACGAGCCGTTGCGGCTGGGGGATGTGTCGGGGGTCCGGACGCCGGGGCGGTACATCGGGGACGGGGCCACGCTGGTGCGGCTGTACGCGGGGAGGCCGGCGGCGGGCGCGGGGGCCGCCGGGTCCTACGAGCTCGCCGGGGTCGAGGCGGCGGAGTTGAACATGTACGGCGGCGGGTGAGTGACGGGCCCGGGGCTCATGGGCGTACCCTCTGATTGGACTAGACCTGTCGTTGCTCCTGTCGAGCCAGAGGGAACCCAGAGGAAGGGGTCCGATGAGCCAGCGTGCTGTGCTGGAGGTGATCGCCCTCGATGTCGAGGACGCCGTCGCCGCCCAGGCCGGGGGTGCGGACCGACTCGAACTGGTCGCCGACATGGCGGCGGACGGCCTGACCCCGACCGTCGGGGCCTTCGCCGGGATCCGGGCCGCCGTGGACATTCCGTTGCGTGTGATGCTGCGGCTCGCGGACGGGTTTGCCGCGGGAGACGTCGACCGGCTGGTGGGGGTGGCCGGGGAACTGCGGGCGGCGGGGGCCGAGGAGTTCGTGCTCGGGTTCCTGGGTGCGGACGGGGGTGTGGACCTCGATGCGGTGGAGCGGGTGGTAGACGCGCTGGACGGCTGCCGCTGGACCTTCCACCGCGCGATCGACCGCGCGGCCGACCGGGACGCGTTGCGCAAGCAGTTGTACGGGATGCCCGGCCTGGACACCTACCTCACGGCGGGGGCGGCGAGGGGAGTGGAGGAGGGGCTGCCGACACTGCTGGCGGAGGCTCGGCGGGGCGGGGAACCGGGGTACGAGCAGACGATTCTGGTCGGGGGAGGCTTGCGACTCGAACATGTGGCTGAGCTTCGGAATGCCGGGATCGATGCGTTCCATATCGGCGGGGCTGCTCGGCCGGGGGGTTGGGGAGGGCCGGTTTCGGCGGGGGCCGTGGGGGAGTGGCGGGAGGTTCTGGGCCGAGGGTGAGGGGCATCAGTTCTCGGCGCAGGGGGGATCGTAGGGGAGATCTGGGACGTGCATCCGCCACAGCTTGGGCGTCAGCAGGTTTCCGGTGGCCCGGCAGATGTAGTCAATGGCCTTGTCCGTGGTCAGGGGCAGGACGCGTATGGTGGAGTCTCCGTTTGCGATGAACAGGACGCGGCCGTCAGGGGAGAGCGCAATTGCGTTGATGTAATCGAGAAGCCCGGTCACCGGTCCTCCGTGGGGTTGCACGTGCGCCGGGTCCTGGGGGATGTCCCACAGTCGGATCGTGGAGTCTGAAGTTCCGCCGCTGATCAGGCGATGGCCGTCCCGAGTGAAGGCCAGGCCCTTGACGGCTCCGGTGTGATCTGTCAGGTCCTTCCCGAGTTGCTTGGGCCGAGCAGGATCGGCCAGGTCCCACAACCGGATCTTGGTGTCCTCGCCGGAGGTGACGAGTGTGCGGCCGTCCGGGGCGAACGCGACTGAGTTAAGCGGTTCTTGGCTGACTTGCAGGGGTTCGCCCAGTGTCTTGGCGCGGGCGGGATCGCCGATGTCCCAGAAATGTGCGCTGCCGACCGCTGACACGGCGGCGAGTGTACGGCCATCCGGACTGACGATCGCCCGGTTTATCCCACTCTTCGTGCCCGTGTCCAAGTTGGCGACGGCCTTCGGGTCCGACGGATCAGAGACGTTCCACAGGGTGACTTCTCCGTTGAGTTTGCCGCCGACCAAGGTGTTCCCGTCGGGGGTGAACGCCACGCTCAGGAAGTCACTGGCGGCACGGGGAGCACGTCCCAGATGACGGGGCCTGTCCCGATCGGTGACGTCCCACAACTGCACCTCGTGTCCGGTGACGATGGCGAGTACCTTTCCACCGGGTTCGAAGGCGATGGCGCCGACGTACGGCATGACGCCGGGGATCGACCCGTTCAGGCGGCGGGGATCGTCCTGGTCGCTGACGTCCCAGAGACGTGCGGTGTTGTCCCATCCGGCCGAGGCCAGGAGATGCCCGTCCTGGCTCAGGGCCAGCGTCGCGACGGAATCGCTGTGGCCAGTGAGGAGCGTGCGCGGGATCGTCCACAGCCTGACGGTGTGGTCGGCGCCGGCGCTGGCCAACCTCGTGCCGGTGGGGTCGAAGGCAAGTGCCAGCACATGTCCTGCGTGACCCTTCAGGGCTGGAGTGACATCCAGCGCGGTGTCGGGGGACTTCACGTTGGCCAGCCAGACGGAGGCGTCATCGCCGCCGTAGGCCATCAGGTCGCGGCTTGGGGAGAAGGCCACCGCTTGGACGGCGTCGTTGCCGTAAAGAGGGCTGATGCGGACTGGCTTGTCTGGAATCGTCACATCCCATAGGCGGGCTGCCGAGTCATCGCCGGCCGCGGCCAACGTCCGACTGTCCGCACTGAAATCGACCCAGTTGGCAGAGGAGGAGATGCGGTCCGGTAGCCGGCCGACGGGTGACGGATGCTTCGGGTCCGTCACCCGCCACAGCCGTACCGATCCGTCGCTTGCAGCGGACGCCAGCAGCCTGTTGTCCGGGCTGAAGGTGACACTGCTTACCCAATGATCGACATTGGCACCGGTCAACGGCCGTGGCATCGGCTTCGGGGCGCCGGGTTCTGTGACGTCCCAGATGCGGATACGGCCGTCCGCGCCCCCCGCCGCCAGAGAGCGTCCATCGGGACTGATTGCGAGCCGGTACACCCCGCCACCGCCCACCTTGACCGGACCACCGAGGTCCGTGGGGTGGCGGGGATCGTGAACGTCCCAGAAGCGGATGGTGTCGTCCTCTCCCCCTGCCGCCAGGAAATGCCTGCGGGGGCTGAAGACAAGCCCCCATACCCTCTCCGTGAAGCCCTGCAGAGGATCGCCCAGTGCGGCGGCGTGGCCCTGTCGAGCGGTGTTCCACAAGCGGATCACGCCGTCGTCGTCCGCGCTCGCCAGCACGCGGCCGTCCGGGCTGAAGTCCACGACGTTCACCTCGCTCTGGTGGCCGGTCAGCACCGTGGACAGTGGCAGGTTCTGGGTGCTGAGCAGGTCGACCCCGGTCGACTCATCGGGTTTGATGCGGTGGGCCACCAAGTCCAGTTGGGCGGCGAGCGAGGCATTCGTGGCACGCAACTGGGTCGCGTTGGCCCTGACCACGCCAAGGATCCTGGCGTCGCGCTCGTTCTCCGCCTCACCGCTCTGCAAGACGGCCATGACAGCCGACAGTGCGGCGAGCACCGCCAGCACACTCAGGCAGGCGATGACCCCGTGCCGTATCAGCCGACTGCGTCTCCAGTGCCGTACGGAAACAGCCAGGAACTCCGACGCCACCGAACCAAGCCTGCCCCGCTCCCCGTTCTCGTCCTCGTCGCCTCCCTCTGCCAGGGCGCGGGCCTCCTCCAGGCGGCCGCCCCGGTAGAGCATCCCGGTGTCCCGACCGGCCTCCTGCCACGCGGCCGCCGCGTCCTCCAGTCGTTGTTGGGTCAGGTAGCGGACGCGGTGCTCGCGGATCCACTGCCGTAGATGTGACCAGGCCCGGAGGAGGACCTCGTGGGTGATGGTGACCCTGTCCTGTTCCCGGGTCAGTAGTCGGCCCTGGGTGAACCTCTCGACCACCTCGGCGGCTTCCTCCGGGCGTGCGCAGTGGCTCAGCAGTTCGTCGTAGCGCACCGGGCGCCGGGTGTCCCTGGCGCCCCGCTCACCGAACTTGACCAGGCGCAGGAACACGGACTGCGCGGTCTCCTGCGCCGGCGGCTCCAGCCGGTGGAACCAGCGGTCTGCCTCGGCCGTCACGCTGTTCGCGATGCCGCCGGTCGACTCGTAGCCCTCGACGGTGAGGACATGGCCCGCGCGGCGCAGCCAGGTGGCCCGCAGGGCATGGGCCAGCAGGGGGAGTCGCCCGATCTCGTAGGCGCCCGTGCCGTGGGCTCCGTCCTCCGTCGTGCCCAGGTCGTGCAGCAGGATCTGTATCAGCCCCGGTTGGACGTCCAGTCCGACCGCGCGGGCGGGGTACAGGATCGCCTCCCGCACCCCCTCCTGGGACAGCGGTCCCACGACCACCTGGTTGCGTTCCACGGCGTCCAGAAGGCCGGGGTGGGCGGCGCACTGGGAGTAGAAGTCCGAGCGCAGGCCGAAGACGACCAGGCCGAGCGGGGGCTCGCCGTCCGGGCCTGGGTCAGCGAGGCTGAGGATCAGGTCCAGAAAGTCCCGCCGCTCCTGTTTGTCGGGGCAGAGCGTGAACAGTTCCTCCAACTGGTCGACGATCACGATCACGCGACGTTCCGTGGGTCCACGCGCGAGTGCGCGGCGCAGTGCGTCCGTCTGTAGGACGGGGGAACCGTCCGCTCCGCTGCCCATGATTTCCCACAACTGGCCGCGCAGCGCCGCCATTGGCTGGGAGGTCGGTGTCAGCCACACTCGTGGCCACTGCGCGGACCCGGGCAGCACGCCTCGCTTCAGCTCGGCAAGCAGACCCGCCCTGAGCAGTGAGGACTTCCCGGCTCCGGAAGGGGCGACGACGACCAACGCGCCGCCCACCGCGAGGCAGGCGTCGAGGCGGACCAACAGCTTCGCCACCAGCTTGTCCCGCCCGAAGAACCACTGCGCCTGGTCGGTGCCGAATGCGGACAGACCGGGATACGGGCACTCCTGGGACGCCGAAGCAGTGAGCACCTTGCGGGCCGAGCGGACGCCGTCCTCATAGTGCAGATGCAGGTCCCGTTCGGCGACGAACATGTCCCGGCGGGCCTGGTAGATCCTGGCCCGGTCCGAGGCGTTCGCCTGGAGGCGGATCTCCTCACCGCGCAGAATTTCCTCGCTACTGACGGGGGGCCCGCCGCCGATGCCGTGTGGTGCTCTGTCGGCGGGAGTCATGGCTCGTGGATGTGTTGATCACGCCCGGCCTGATAGACCCGGCTCTGTCCGGACGCCTCGGCACTCTGCTCCAGGGTTCCGGCACGGTCGCCGGTTTCACTGCGCATGCGCGGGCTGTGCCGCTTGGCCTGTTCGGCCATGTCGACCAAGTGAGTCAACTGGTCAGCCAGCGCTCGGTTCTCGGCCAGCAGGGATTCCAGCCGACTTTGCCAGGTGGCGACCAGTGCTGCCTCCGTCGTCCTGTCCTCGTCCAGGCGGCGCTGTGATTCGTCCAGCTCTGCGTTCACGCGGTCGGCGTCGGCGGGGCGGACGCGACGCCACCAGTCCACGAAGGCCGTCCGTATCTGCTGCCAGGCTTCGCTGGTCATCGCGCCCACCAAGGCCGTGGCTGCCGATGTTGCGATCGGATCCATTGCCATCAACCCCGCAATTGTTACTTTAGGGAAAATAGTACTCCTTTTGGGTCATTGTCTCGCGTCAACGACCCAGTGAGAGGGGTGGCTTGGTTGAAGCTGAAAGAACGCTGGGTGGCTAGGCCAGCTGCGGTGGCAATGCAGCCGCGTGCGTCACGATCAGCCCCGACACCGCTCGGGTCAGGGCCACGTACAGGCGTCGTAGGCCGGTGCGTTCGTCGGGTTCGCCGTCCACCACGGCCCGGGGTTCGTCCAGGACCACGTAGTCGTACTCCAGGCCCTTCGCCAGCGACGCCGGTACCAGCGTCAGCCGGGTCTCGTACGTCGTCTCCTCGCCCGGGGAGAGGTGGCCGATGCCCGCCGCCGTCAGCGCCTCGGCGAGGGCGGGGATGCGGGCGTCCGCCGCGATCAGGCCCGTCGAGCCCTCGTTGCGCAGCAACTCCTCGCAGGCGCCCACCACTTCGGACGTGTCGCTGATCGACCGCACGTCGAAGAATCCGGGGTTCTCGCGGACCGACGCCACCGGCGTCAGCCCCGGCGCGATGTGCGGCAGCAGCCGGGAGGCGTACGTGATGACGTCCGTCGGGACGCGGAAACCGGCCGTCAGTTCCTCGATCACCGCCTCCGGCTTGCCCAGGTGGGCCAGTGCCTCGGCCCAACTCCGGGTCGCCCAGGGCGTGGTGCCCTGCGCGAGGTCGCCGAGGACCGTCGCCGAACCGGTCGTGCAGCGGCGGCCCACCGCCCGGTACTGCATCGGGGAGAGGTCCTGCGCCTCGTCCAGGACGACATGCCCGAGCGAGTGCGTGCGCTGGACCAGGTCGGTCGTCTCGTCGATCAACACCGCGTCCGCCGCTGACCACTTGGCCGACTTCACCGACCGTACGGGCTTCGCCCAGAGGATCTCCTTCTGCTCGTCCGCGTCCAGGACTCCGGCCGCGTGGACGGCGAGGAAATCGGCGTCGGTGAGCAGGCGCAGGACGAGTTTCGCGGGGTCGACGGGCGGCCACAGGGTCTTCACGGCCGCCTTCACCGCCGCGTTGCGGGCCACGGAGTCCTGCACGCGGTCGTCGGGTGCCTCGCCCGACCGTTCCATCTGCACCAGCACCAGATGCGCGATGCGCTGCGGCAGGGCCTCGCGGGCGGCGCCGTAACGGATGCCCCGGTCCAGCAACTCCCGTACGACACCCTCGAGTTCGTACGCCGGGATGCGCCAGCGACGCGACCCCCGTACGACGACCACGGGCTCGGTCGGCAGGGTCACATGGGAGTGGACGGCCCTGCGCAGCACCTCCGCCATCCGCGCGTCGCCCTTGATGACGGCCGCCGCCGCGTCGTCCGTGCCGCGCACCTCGACATGGGCCACCAGATCGTCGACGGTGGCCTGCTTGACCTCCAACTCGCCCAGGGCGGGCAGCACTTGCTCGATGTACTGGAGGAAGGAGCGGTTCGGCCCGATGACGAGGGTGCCGGTACGGGCCAGCCGCTCCCGGTGGGCGTAGAGGAGATACGCGACCCGGTGCAGACCGACGGCCGTCTTCCCGGTGCCGGGACCCCCCTGCACACACACCGACCCGCCGAGCCCGCTGCGGACGATCTCGTCCTGCTCGGGCTGGATGGTCGCCACGATGTCACGCATCGGGCCCACACGCGGCCGCTCGATCTCCTGCTGGAGCAGCTTGCTGGTGGCCGCTGTCTCGCTGGGGTCGGACAGATGCTCGTCCTCGTACGCCGTGAGGTCCCCGCTGGTGTAGCCGAACCGGCGGCGCAGACCGACGTCCATCGGGTCCTTCTTCGACGCCCGGTAGAACGGCTGGGACACGGGCGCACGCCAGTCGATGACCATGGGGTCCCCGTCGGCGTCGTGGACATGCCGCCGCCCGATGTAGAACTGCTCGCCCTCCGCGCCCTCGGCCTGCTCGGCGCCGGGAGCGTGCAGATAGTCGAGGCGGCCGAAGAACAGCGGGGTGTGGCTGAGGTCGGCGAGGGCCTTGATCCGTTCCTCGATCTGACGGGAGAGGACCGCCGCGTTGACCCAGTTCGCGGTGACGTCCGCGATGTCGAGGGACTCCGCGTCCTCCCGCATGGCACGCAGGGCCGCCCGGGAGGCGGTGAGGTGGGCGCGTTCGCGGCCGAGGGGGTCGTCGGAAAGGGGGTCGGGAACGGGGCTGGACAAGGGGGTGCCTCCGGATACCTGCCGCGGCTCGCGGCGGAGCTGCTGCTCGGGTGACATAGACAGCCGACCGGTTTCCGTCCGGGCGGCGGCACTCCGCGAGAGGGAGGCGGGCAAGAGCGGAGATCTTAGGGGACGGAAGCGGGGGGAGGCCAATCAATTTCGGCGGGGCCCGCGTACGACGCCTGTCGTCCCCTAGGGGACGGACTCCCCTTCCTGTGGGGGATACGTCCACCCGGGGTCGTACGGAGGGACGACGAAGGTTGGACCCGCAGGCCGATGGCATCGGCGGCGCCGGAAGCAACCATGGACACATGAGCGCAGCAGCCTTCACCCCCGCGTCCGTAGCCCCCGTGGCTTCCGCCCGCTCCGGCGCCACCCCCCTGCGGGGCGGCCACCGCCACCCCGTTGGCGACGCCCTGCGCGCCGTCCGGGTGTTCGCGGGCGCGGCCCTGAGCGTCGTACTCCTCGGCGAGTACGGCGAGCAGGCGGGCGTTCGCCGCCGGTGAGCGACCGGGGTCAGTCCTCGGGCAGCAGGATGTCCGCGTCGTCGAAGATCCGGAGCATCACGAGCAGCAGACGCCCCCGGGACACCATGTACTCCGCCACGATCTGCGAAGTCAGCCGGATCTCGCGGTCCTGCTCACCGACACCGATCGCACGGGAGACCTCGGTGTACGGATCGCGGGCCAGTATCGTGATCGCCTTGTCGAGCGTGGCCCTGCGCACCGGGTCCAGACGGTCGCGGTCCCGGGCCGCCGGCTCGGTGTAGAGCACCTCGTAGACGTCCTCATGAGGCATGTGGTCCTCCTTGCCGTGGCTTGCCGTGGCTCGTCCAGTGAGAGCCAGCCTACCGAGGCGTACGGACTGTGCGGGCGGCGTTCAGCCCTCCTCGGACGCCAGCAGCTCGTCCGCGTCCACGATCCGGTACGCGTAGCCCTGTTCCGCCAGGAAGCGCTGGCGGTGGGCGGCGAAGTCCTGGTCGATGGTGTCGCGGGCGACCACCGAGTAGAAGTGGGCCTTGTGGCCGTCGGCCTTCGGCCGCAGCACGCGCCCAAGGCGCTGCGCCTCCTCCTGCCGCGACCCGAACGTGCCCGAGACCTGGATGGCGACGGTGGCTTCCGGCAGGTCGATGGAGAAGTTCGCGACCTTGGACACGACCAGCACGCTGATCTCGCCCTCCCGGAACGCGTCGAAGAGCTTCTCGCGCTGCGAGTTCGGGGTCTCGCCCTTGATGACCGGCGCGTTCAGGTGCTCGCCCAGTTCGTCGAGCTGGTCGATGTACTGGCCGATCACGAGGATCTGCTGGCCGGCGAAGCGCCGCACGATCGCCTCCGTGACCTTCCGCTTGGTCGCGGTGGTCGCACAGAAGCGGTACTTCTCCTCGGTCTCGGCGGTGGCGTACGCGAGCCGCTCCGACTCCGTCAGGTTGACCCTGACCTCTACACAGTCGGCGGGCGCGATGTAGCCCTGCGCCTCGATCTCCTTCCAGGGCGCGTCGAATCGCTTCGGCCCGATGAGCGAGAAGACGTCCGACTCGCGCCCGTCCTCCCGTACGAGGGTCGCGGTGAGACCGAGCCGCCGCCGGGCCTGGAGATCGGCGGTGAACTTGAAGACGGGCGCGGGCAGCAGATGCACCTCGTCGTAGATGATCAGCCCCCAGTCCCGCGAGTCGAACAGCTCCAGGTGCGGGTAGACGCCCTTACGCCTGGTCGTGAGCACCTGGTACGTCGCGATGGTGACCGGCCGGATCTCCTTGCGCGTACCGCTGTACTCGCCGATCTCGTCCTCGGTCAGCGACGTCCGCTTCACCAGCTCGTGCTTCCACTGCCGGGCCGAGACGGTGTTGGTGACGAGGATGAGGGTGGTGGCCTTCGCCTGGGCCATGGACCCGGCCCCGACCAGCGTCTTTCCCGCACCGCAGGGGAGTACGACGACTCCGCTGCCGCCGTGCCAGAAGTTCTCCACGGCCTGCTGCTGGTACGGGCGCAGCGCCCACCCGTCCTCGGCCAGGTCGATCGGATGCGCCTCGCCGTCGACGTACCCGGCGAGGTCCTCGGCCGGCCAGCCCAGCTTCAGCAGCACCTGCTTGATCTGTCCGCGCTCGGACGGGTGCACGGCGACGGTGTCAGGGTCGAGCCGGGCGCCGACGAGCGGTGTGATCCGCTTGGAGCGCAGGATCTCCTCGAGCACGGGACGGTCGGTGGTCGTCAGGACCAGTCCGTGCGTGGGGTGCTTGCTCAGGGTGAGGCGCCCGTAGCGGTCCATCGTCTCGGCGACGTCGACGAGCAGCGCGTGCGGCACGGGATAGCGGCTGTACTGCACGAGCGCGTCGACGACCTGCTCGGCGTCGTGCCCGGCGGCCCGCGCGTTCCACAGGCCCAGCGGGGTCACCCGGTAGGTGTGGATGTGCTCCGGCGCCCGCTCCAGCTCCGCGAACGGCGCGATGGCCCGACGGCAGTCGCCGGCCTGCTCGTGGTCGACCTCCAGGAGCAGGGTCTTGTCCGACTGGACGATGAGAGGACCATTCACGTACGTGCACATCCCTTCCGCACGGCCTACAGCCAAACGGCCAAACGTCCAGTGTGCCCTACCGGCGGACGCCACGGCGGGGCGCAGATCACAGACGCCCCTGCCTACGGCTGGTCCTCCGCCAGTTCCGCCACGCCCGTGACCCGGTGCAGCGGGTACGTCCGTACCTCGTCCGCCGTGTGGTCGTACGCCGTGACGAAGCCGCCCTCCACGCGGATCGGGGCGATGACGCGTTGGCTGGCGGCGCCCTCGGCGTTGACGTAGCCGATCCACACGGCCTCGCCGGTCAGCACGGCGGCCTGCATGGTGGCGAGGGTCTCGGCGGGGCTGGTGCGCGGGAGGTCGCCCTTCGCGGCCGGGGTCTCGGTCGGCTTGCGGGGCGTCGTCGAGGCCAGGTCGCCCGCCCTGATCGCGCGGATCGCCGCCGTCAGGAGCGTGGCGTCGGGGGCCGGCGGGCCGTCCGGCACCGGCTCCGGGGCCGTGCGGGCCGGCGTTCGATGGGCGAGGGCGCGGGTGATCAGGACGTCGCCCTCGGCGGACTCGGCGGCCGGCGCGAAACCCATGCCGCGCAGGCCCTCGAGGAGCGTCGCCGGGTCGGCCTGGGCGGCCAGCACCGTCGGCGCCAGGCGCCGCAGGCGCAGATTCGCGGACCGCTTGTCGGCGAGGATCTCGCTGAGCACCGCGTCGTCGTCGCAGCGCACGTACGCCGACGCGGCGCCGATCCGCAGGTGGCCGTGGCGGCGCGCGACGTCGTCGATGAGGTAGGTGAGGGGCTGCGGGACCGGCGTACGGGAGTGGGCGGTCAGGAAGTCGTGCAGGTCGGAGGCGGAGCGACCGGCGTCCAGGGCGCGCCGTACGGAGCCGGGCGTGAAGCGGTAGACCGTCGCGCCGCCCTTCGACTCGACGTCCGCGAGCACGCCGAGCATGTCGGCCAGCGGGCGCCTGAGCGGGCCCGGGGCCACCGCCGTCAGGTCCGCCTGGAGCAGGACGTGGTCGAGCGGCTCGGGGAGGAGTGGGGCGAGCAGGCGCGCGGCGGTGGCGGAGGCGACGGCCTGTTCGGGCGGCGAGAGGGGCTCCGCGACGGGATGCGCCGCAGTACGGGTGCCGTGGTCGTGACGCTCGTGACGCTCGTGGTGGTCGTGGTGGTGGACCGGGAGTTTGTCGCCGGGGCCGACCGGCTCGGCCGCCCGCACCGGCGCCGCGGGGACACCGAGCAGCGCCCGGCCCTGCGAGGACAGCGCCCCACGTCCCGTGACGCCCAGCGACTCGGCCTCGGACAGGGTCCAGCGGGCGAGCCTGGTGCGCAGGTCCTCGTCCTCCCGGTCGTGCTGCGGGCCGCGCGTCGGGCGCTCCCAGTGCAGCCGGGCCAGCACCGAGTCGACGGTCGGTGCCGTCCCCTCCGGGAGCGCGGCGAGCAGGGCCAGCACCCGGTGCCGTACCTCCGGCGCGGCCGACCGGTCCAGGCCCGGGCCGAGGGCGGAGAGCGTACGGTCCTTGGCGTCCCGGCCGCCGATCACACCGGCCGTCCGCGTCGCCGTCAGCCACGCCTCCGCGAGCCGCGCCCAGCGCGTCGCGGCCGGCTGCTCCAGCCACTCGTCGTACGCCGGGGTCGCCGCGTACCGCTCGTCGGCCTCGCCGTCGGACGCCAACAGGCCCGCCGCATAGGCGAGTTCGACCCAGAAGGCGGCCATCGGCTCGGACACGTCCAGGGCGACGGCGGTCCGCTTGAGGTCACGGACGCTCAGCCCGCCCGCCCGCAGCACCGCCGGGCCGCCCTCGTCCCAGTCCTTCAGCAGCTCCTCGACGGTCGCGAGCGCCGTGTACGCCTGCCCGGCCGCCGCACTGTCCACAACCTGTGGACGATGCGACGCGACCGCCTCGATCCCGGGCGGCAACGGCTCGGTCGTACGGTGGGCCCGTCCGCCCCGCAGATGCAGGGCCACCTCGCGCGGCAGCACGACCGTGCCCGGCGAGGTGGGCAGCAGCAGCCCCCGGTCCAGCAACCAGCGCAGATGGGCGGCCGGATCGGCGGTGACCTGCCCGTACGGCGGCCCCCAGACCAGCCGCCGCAGCACGTCCAGCGAGTCCGGGGAGGCACTGTCGAGCAGCGCGGCCATCCGCTTCCGGTCGGTGAACAGGGCCGTCAGCGAGGCCACCGCGCTCACCGCGTCGTGCGTCGACGTGAGCCCCGCCGCCGTCACGATCTCCTGCACCCGGCCCGGCGACATCCCCGCCGTCGCCTCGGCGACCGTCGGACCGAGCCCCGTCGGGGACGGGTGCTGCGGCGAGGGCGCCAGCAGCTCACGGGCCGTACGCACCAGACGCAGCCGGTCCGTACCGCCCCACACCAGCGCCTGCTCGCGCAGCACACCCAGGGCGCGCGGCAGGGCGGCCGTCACACCGGGATCGGCGTCATCGCCCGCGAGAAGGTCCAGCAGATCGTCGTACGCCGCCGGGTCGGGGGCCACGGCCAGCGCCTGCGCCGTCTGGAGCGTGAACCTGTCCAGGCGCTCCAGCGCGCGTACGACCGACGCGCGCGTGCCGGCGCGGGTGGCCAGCTGGGTGAGGTCGGTGGGGACGGGGGTGATGAGGTCCGGACGGCTGCGCAGCAGCGCGGCGAGTGACGCGTCGTCCCGCGCGCGAAGCGCTTCCGCGAGAGAACGCGGCGCCGGTGTCTCCTCGGTGCTCATCCCGCCCACGGTAGCGGGTGGGTGCGGGGAGGTGTCTTTCGTCGGTGCGGGGAGTTGGTGCGGGCGTCGCTGGGGGCTGCGCCCCCAGACCCCCCTCCGGCCCTGAACGGGCCTTGTCCTCAAGCGCCGGACGGGCTGGGGGTGCGGGCCGGGATGGAGATGCCTGCTGGGATACAGATGCCGGTAACGTCTGACTTCGTGGGTATCGAGAGCGATCAGGTCGTCTACGAGTATCTGAGCAGGGTCGGAGACCTGGCCCAGCAGCGGCAGTTGCCGTCCGGCGAGCGGATGCGCCTCGTCTCGGGGCTGCGTCAGGAGATCGACCGCCGCCGCGCCAAGGCGCCGGTCGACAGCCCGGCCTCCGTACGCCGCATCCTCGACCGCATCGGCACCCCGGACGAGGTCGTGGCCGGCGCGGACCCCGCCGCCGCCGCCCCCGCGGCCCCCGCCGCTCCCGAGGTGCCGCGCGCCTCCGTACCCGTACAGCGCGACCGCGAGGACCCGCAGCGCAAGGGCAGAGGAGGGGGCCGGGGCAAGGGACTCGGGCGGCTCGTACCGCGCCCCCGCCCGGCGGAGACGACCAACCCGGCGGAATTATTCGCTCCGTTTCCCACGGGCGACGACCCCGCCCCTCCCCACCTCGCGGCCTCGGGCGGGGCCGGACTCGAGGACACGGACTGGTGGCTGGCGCGCCGCACGGGCCCGCTCGCGGAGATGGACAGCCTCCCGCCCGGATTCGTCGGCGGAGTGGAGATCCCCGACCTGCTCAAACCACCGCGCAGGCTGGAGAACGACACCCGGAAGGCAGGCCCGGGCGCGCCCCCCGAGCCCGCCGCCGCCGAAGGAGTCGAAGAAGGCACCGAGGAGGCAGTCGAGCAGGCCGAAACCGGCCGAGCCCGCCGCCGCCCCCGACTGCGCCTCCCCCTCCCCTCCGGCCGCTGGAGCAACCCCCTGCTCCTCCTCGCCGCCGCCCTCCTCGTCGCGGGAGCGGTCCTCGGCAACCTCTGGGCCCTCCTCGTCGGCTGGGCCATCGCCTACGCCTCCCGCCGCCTGTCCCAGGCCGAGACGAAATGGGCGGTCGTGTACCTGCCCGGAGCGGCGGTAGCCGGTGGCGCCGCCTGGCTATGGGGCCGCGCCCAGGGCCGCTGGGGCACCCCCATCGCGGAGGGCCACATGAACGAGGCCCTCACCCAGACCTGGCCCTGGGTCGTACGAGGCGCGGCGATCACCTCCGCCCTGTTCCTGGTCTGGCGCTCCCAACGCCAACGCTGAGCGGGACCACCGCCCGTTCCCATGGAGGGGGCCCGGGTTGCGCCCGCGCCCGCTTCCGGGGCCCGGGTTGCGCCCGCGCCCGCTTCCGGGGCCCGGGTTGTGGCCGCTCCCGCACCCGCGCCGGTTGGCGGCGCCGGCCCCGTTCCCGACGCTCGCCCTGGTCACCCTCGCGCCTGCTCTCTGGGCCTGGGCTGGGCCCGCGCCCGCTTCCGGGGCCTGGGTTGTGGCCGCGCCCGCTCCCGCACCCGCGCCGGTTCGCGGTGCCGGCCCCGTTCCCGACGCTCGCCCTGGTCACCCTCGCGCCTGCTCCCTGGGCCTGGGCTGGGCCCGCGCCCGCTTCCGGGGCCTGGGTTGTGGCCGCGCCCGCACCCGCACCCGCGCCGGTTGGCGGCGCCGGTCCCATTCCCGACGCTCGCCCTGATCACCCTCGCGCCTGCTCCCTGGGCCTGGGCTGGGCCCGCGCCCGCTTCCGGGGCCTGGGTTGTGGCCGCGCCCGCTCCCGCGCCGGTTGGCGGCGCCGGTCCCGTTCCCGACGCTCGCCCTGGTCACCCTCGCGCCTGCTCTCTGGGCCTGGGCTGGGCCCGCGCCTCTTCCGGGGCCTGGGTTGTGGCCGCGCCCGCTCCCGCACCCGCGCCGGTTGGCGGCGCCGGTCCCGCTCCCGACGCTCGCCCTGGTCACCCTCGCGCCTGCTCCCTGGGCCTGGGCTGGGCCCGCGCCTCTTCCGGGGCCTGGGTTGTGGCCGCGCCCGCTCCCGCACCCGCGCCGGTTCGCGGCGCCGGCCCCGCCCCCGAGGCCCGCCCTGAGTACCTCACCGATCACCCCCGCGCCTGCCGCTCTCCGCCCCCGCGAGCGCTCCCGCACAATGTGCATATGACACTCACCGTCGGCTTCGACCTCGACATGACCCTCATCGACTCCCGGCCCGGCATCCACGCCTGCTACCTGGCGCTCGCCGAGCGGACGGGCACGTTCATCGATGCCGACCTTGCCGTCACCCGGCTCGGGCCGCCGCTCGCGGAGGAGCTCGTGCACTGGTTTCCGGCCGATCGGATCGAGGCCATGAGCGACCTCTACCGGTCCATGTATCCGGCCATCGCCATCACCGCGACCCCCGCGATGACCGGCGCCCGCGAGGCCATCGCCGCTGTGCGCGAGGCCGGTGGGCGGGCGGTCGTCGTGACCGCCAAGTACGAGCCGAACGCCGAGCTGCATCTCGCGCACCTCGGCATCGAGCCCGACGCGCTCATCGGCAACCTGTGGGCCGAGCAGAAGGCGGTGGCGCTGCGCGAGCAGGGCGCGAGCGTGTACGTCGGCGACCACGTCGGAGACGTACGCGGCGCACGGACCGCCGGCGCGCTGTCGGTGGCCGTGCCCACCGGCCCCTGCGACGCCGCCGAGCTGCGCGAGGCCGGTGCGGACGTCGTCCTCGACGACCTCACCCACTTCCCGGCCTGGCTGACCTCCTACTCGGCGGAGGTGGCCGCCCGCGCCTGACGGCGGCCCTCGGCCACCGACCGGAGCACACCGGCGCCCGCGACGAGGAAGCCGACACCCATCAGCATGCTCAAGCCGAACATGAACGTCGGGAATGGCGTCGTGCCGAGGAGGAATGGGGCCACGGTGACCAAAGTGGCCACCGCACCGACGAAGAACACGATGGCACCGGCTCGGATCAGCCGATCTCCGGCCGCGGCGGAATTCGCTTGGGTTTTGTCACGCACTCGACCAGGGTAGTTCCCTGCCCGAAGGAACAACCCGGTGACGTCTTGTCACCCGCCTGCCGACCACTAGCCTTGGTACTGGCGGGTCCAGCGACCCGCCCGAGTGCTGTCAAGACCCGCATTTTTCCGACGAGTATGAGGACGAGGAACAGACGTGCCTACCGGCAAAGTCAAGTGGTTCAACAGTGAGAAGGGCTTCGGCTTTCTCTCCCGCGACGACGGCGGTGACGTCTTCGTCCATTCCTCGGTTTTGCCCGCCGGAGTCGATTCCCTCAAGCCGGGCCAGCGCGTGGAGTTCGGAGTTGTCGCCGGGCAGCGCGGTGACCAGGCGCTTTCCGTGGTGATCCTGGACCCGACCCCGTCCGTCGCGGCGGCGCAGCGCAAGAAGCCCGACGAACTGGCCTCCATCGTCCAGGACTTGACGACCGTCCTGGAGAACATCACCCCGATGCTGGAAAGGGGCCGTTACCCCGAGAAGGCCTCGGGCGCGAAGATCGCCGGCCTGCTGCGGGCGGTCGCCGACCAGCTGGACGTGTAAGCCGGGAAAGTGGTCCTCGGGGGTCTCGGGGATTTCTAGGGGAAATCGAGTGCGTTCGGGCCGAGGGGCGGTACCAGTCCCTCGGCCGCCGCGCGTGTCAGCAGTCCCCGCACCGCCGCATAGCCGTCCTCGCCGAGGTCGGCGGTGAACTCGTTGACGTACAGCCCGATGTGCTGGTCGGCCACCTTCGGGTCCATCTCCTGCGCGTGCTCCAGGACATAGGCCCTGGAGGCCTCCGGGTCGTCCCAGGCGGCGCGTACGGACGTCCGGGCGGACCGGGCGAGGAGTTCCAGCGTCTCCGTCCCCAGCGAGCGCTTGGCGATGATCGCGCCGAGCGGGATCGGCAGCCCGGTCGTGGCCTCCCAGTGCTCGCCCATGTCCGCGAGCTTGTGCAGCCCGTAGTTCTGGTACGTGAAGCGCGCCTCGTGGATGACCAGCCCCGCGTCGACCTTCCCGTCCCGTACGGCGGGCATGATCTCGTGGAACGGCATCACGACGACCTCCCCGACCCCGCCGGGGACCGTGTCGGCGGCCCACAGGCGGAACAGCAGATACGCCGTCGACCGCTCACTCGGCACCGCGACCGTACGCCCGGTCAGGTCGGCCCCCGCCTCCCGCGTGAGCACCAGCGGACCGCAGCCCCGCCCCAGCGCGCCCCCGCAGGGCAGCAGCGCGTACTCGTCGAGGACGTACGGCAGCACGGCGTACGACACCTTCAGTACGTCGAACTCGCCGCGCTCGGCCATGCCGTTGGTGATGTCGATGTCCGCGAAGGTCACGTCGAGCGCGGGCGCGTCCGGCACCCGGCCATGCGCCCAGGCGTCGAAGACGAAGGTGTCGTTCGGGCAGGGCGAGTACGCGATCCGCAGCGGCTGTTCAGTTCGTGGGCTCATGCGGGTTCCAACTCTCCAGTACCGGTGCGAGCTTCCCGAAGGCCTCGGTGAGGGCCGTGAGCGCGTCTCCGATGCGCCAGGCGGCGCGGTCGCGGGGGCCGACGGGGTTGGACACGGCCCGGATCTCCAGTACCGGCACACCGTGCGCGGCGGCGGCCTCGGCGACGCCGAAGCCCTCCATCGACTCGGCCAGCGCACCGGGGTGGCGGGCGCGCAGTTCGGCGGCGCGTTCGGCGGTGCCGGTGACGGTGGAGACGGTCAGGACGGTGCCGGAGCGGGCGCCCGTCACGGCCGTGAGGTCTCGTACGAGTGTTTCCGGTGGACGGTGGGTGACGGTGCCGAAGCCGAGTCCGGTGACCGGCACGAAGCCGTCGGGGGTCTCGGCGCCCAGGTCCGCGACGGTGATCTCGTCGGCGACGACCAGCGAGCCGACCGGTGCCTCCGGCTGGAAACCGCCGGCGATGCCCGCCGAGACGACGAGGCCGTACGGGGTGCCGCGCAGGGCGGCGGTGGTGAGCGCGGAGGCGACGGACGCGGCGGAGGCGGCGGGCCCGACCCCCGCGGCGATGATGTCGACAGCCCCGCCGTCGGAGCCCTCAAACGCCTGTGCCACCGCGTCCCGTTCGACGGGAACCGCGGTGGCGACCAGTACGCGTACTGGTACTCCTGGCGTCGCCGGAATCGTCAGGAGTCCTTCTTCAGCCTGAACGACCAGAGGCCGTTGACCTCGTTCTCGCCCTCCTTGACGGAGACGAGCGTCGAGTTCCCCTGGGCGCCGTACTGGGCGTTGAAGAACACGCTGCCCGGGATCGTGCGGTACGTCTTGGTGCTGGAGTCGGTCAGCGGCTGACCGTTCAGCAGGATCGTCCAGCCCTTGTCGGCGATCTCCGGGTCGACACCGAAGCGCACGGTCTCGTCCGGGTCGACCTTGATGCTCTTGATGTCCTTGTCCTTGAGGCACTCGGCCACGTCGGCGGTCTTCAGCTCCTTGCCGTCGTCGTAGCAGGAGGCCTCCGAGTTCACCGAGGAACGGCCGACGGTGATCGTGGAGATCGGCGTCGGCTTGTCGCAGGCGGACAGGACGAGCAGTCCGGCACCAACGGCGCCGACGGCGGCAACAGCGCGGCGACGGCGCGCACTGGAAGCGGAACGCATCGAGGTCATGGCCGAAGGTTATCGGGCGCCCGCGACAGGGTTGTCACGTGGGTACGGCGTGCCGGGCGTCGGGCGGGGCCGGGCGGGAGGCGTCAGGCGACGCGGGGGTGGGCCCGTCCACCGTGGCGGGCCGAGCCGACCAGGCCCTTGATCGTGGTCAGCCACCCCGCGGCGACGATCGCGGCGGCAACCCCGAGCCCCAGTTCACCGATCAGCGGCAGCGCGATCCCGACCGCGCCGCCGAGCACCCAGGCCATCTGGAGCAGCGTCTCCGAGCGGGCGAACGCGGAGGAGCGGACGAGTTCGGGGACGTCCCGCTGGATCAGCGCGTCCAGGGACAGCTTGGCGAGGGCCTGGCAGAACCCGGCGACCGCTGCGAGGCACGCGACCAGGGCGGCGCCGAAGAAGACCGCGGCGACGATCGTCGCGCAGAGGACCACTCCGACGACAGTCACGATGATCAGTTCGGGCGCGCGTTGCTTCACGGCGGCCCCGACGGCCGTGCCGAGCGCGTTGCCGGCGCCCGCCGCGACGGCGACCATGCCCAGCGACCACGCGGCGCTCTCGCCGGTCAGCGGATGCTCGCGGAGCAGGAAGGCGAGGAAGAAGGTGAGGAAGCCGGAGAGGCAGCGCAGGGCCGCGTTGGCGCCGAGGGCGTGGGTGACGGCCGTACCGACCGTACGCAGTCCGGGTCGCTTGACGGGGTGCAGATGCGGGCCGTGCAGATGATCCTCGTCCGCCGCCAGCAGGGCGGTGTCCTCACCCTTCGCCGAGTCCACCTTGGCCGGGAGCGTGAAGGACAGGAACGTACCCGCGATGAAGATCACGAAGGCGCCGTAGAGCGGCCAGCGCGGACCGAGGGCCTGGAGCCCCGCCCCTATGGGAGCCGCGATGCCGGTGGCGAGCAGGCCGCTGAGCGTGACCCGGGAATTGGCCTTGACCAGGGAGAAACGGGGCGGCAGGAGGCGGGGTACGACGGCGCTGCGGACCACGCCGTACGCCTTCGAGGCGACCAGGACGCCCAGCGCGGCCGGGTACAGCTCGATGCTGCCGGTGGCGACCGCGCCGGCGAGCAGCAGGGCGAGCAGGGCACGGGCGAGCATCGCGCCGGCCATGGCGGCGCGGCGGCCGTGCGGGAGGCGGTCGAGGAGAGGGCCGATGACGGGGGCGAGGAGGGTGAAGGGCGCCATGGTGATGCCGAGATAGATGGCCACGCGCCCGCGTGCCTCGTCGGTGGGGACGGAGAAGAAGACGGTGGAGGCGAGGGCGATGGTGATCATGACGTCGCCGGCGCCGTTCACCGCGTGCAGTTCGATGAGTTTGCCGAGCCCGGATTCCCCGGCGCCGTGCGCGTGGGTGGCCTTGCGGATGCCCCGGGCGGTTCCGGTCACCGGGAAGTGCAGGGCACGGCCGACCGCACGTACGGACCCGTTCATCCGGTCCCGTACGCCACGCCGGCCGCCCTTGGCGCCGGTGCCGCTCCGGTTGCTCCCCGCGGCCCCGCCGATTCCGGTGGCGCCGTGGGGCGACCTCTCGGTTGCCACTCCGCCATAGTGCCCCGAGAACGGCGTATCTAGTGCGGTTACCGCGCGTATAGGGGCCGAGTGGGGTCGGGGAGGAAGGGGTTGGAGGAGATCGGAGATGGTCGAGGACGGTGACGGAGGGGCGGACGCGTCTCTCGGACTGTTCGGGTGGGGTGTTTTCCGGCCATCTGGAGCTGGGAAGGGTGGGGTGAGAGGCGGGTGGAAAAGGGGGCCGGAGTTGCCACGGTTCGATGTCGGTCGTCGAGAACCGTCCCGTCGGTGTGGGCCCCGGGCGCTGGAGAAGGTAGCGTGCGTAGCGCGCAGTGGCGGTTGTTCTCGGCCGCGCGCCTCTCGGCCATCCCGCAGAATGGATGACGTAGGTGCGCCCGAGCGCGATCGGGCGCGAACGTTGACGCGGCCCTCTGGTCCGCTCCGTTCGCAACCGTTCGCACCCCGTCGGGACGGGCGCACTCGTGAGACGGCGTAGGAGAGAAGCGATACCTGTGAGCGCAGCGACAACGCGAAGCCGCACCCCCGACCGCCTGTGCGCCGAGGCCGTCGACCTCGCCCTTTCCGCGGCGGAGGAGGCGGCGGCGCCAGGCGTGGTGGGTGAACACGCGGGCCTGATCTCCGAGGGGGACCGGGTCGTCACGCACTTCTTCGAGTGCAAGGAGTTCGGCTACCGGGGCTGGCGCTGGGCGGTGACGGTCGCCCGGGCGTCGCGGGCCAAACTGGTCACGCTGGACGAGGTGGTCCTCCTCCCCGGCCCCGACGCCCTCCAGGCACCGGAGTGGGTGCCGTGGAGCGAGCGGCTGCGTCCCGGGGACCTGGGTCCCGGGGACCTGCTCCCGACGGACGCGGAGGATCTGCGGCTGGAGCCCGGCTACACGGGCGAGGACGAGCCGCTGCCGAACTCCGTGCTGGTGACGAGGTCGGCCTCGGTGGAGCTGGCCGCGGATCTGGCGGACGCCGAGGACGCGGACATCACGCCGGGCTCGCCGGCCGACTTCACGGTCGTACCGGCCCGCGGTTCGATCGCGGCGGTCGCCGAGGAACTGGGCATGCGCCGGGCGCGCGTCCTGTCGCGGTACGGCCTCCACACGGCCGCCGACCGCTGGGAGGACGCCTACGGCTCCAACACCCCGATGGCCCAGGCCGCGCCGGCGACGTGCGTGAGCTGCGGTTTCCTCGTGGCGATCGGCGGTTCGCTCGGCCAGGCGTTCGGCGTGTGCACGAACGAGTTCGCCCCGGCGGACGGCCGCGTGGTGTCCCTGGCGTACGGCTGCGGAGGCCACTCGGAGGCAGCGGTCATGCCGACCCCGCCGGTCCCGCCACCCCCGGTGATCGACGAAACAAAGGTCGACCCCTTCCCCCTCCGCCCCGCAGCGGACTCCGGCTCGGTCCCGTCGACCGAGGGCGACGAGTCGACGGCAGAACTGGGCCACTCGTAGAAGTGCAGGACGGCAAGCAGATCCCCGCGCCCCCTTTTGATTGGGGGGCGCGGGACCTGCCTGCTTTTTAGGGGCGCGGGGAACTGCGCGACAAGCCCCCACCGCCCCGCAGCGAACCAACTACCTCCCCCACGGAGTCAGTTCTTGCCGCTGCCACTGTTCACAATCACAGGCGTCCCATTCGAAGACGTCCCACACGGCACCGCATACACCGGATTGGCCTTCGCGGCCTCCCTGTAAGCCTCGATGCACTGGTTGAACAACACCTTGTCACTCAGCGACTTCGCCAGAATCTCGTTGGCCCGAGCAATCCCCTCCGCCTCGATCCGCCGCCGCTCCGCCTCCGCCTTCGCCGTCCGCGCCGCCTCGACGGCCCGCTCGGTCGCCTGCTCCTGCTGGATCTTCTTGTCGATCTGGTCCTGGAGCTTCTCCGACGGCCGCACATTGCGCAGATTGACGTTGGTGACGTCGATCCCGCGAGGCTCCAGCCGCGCCTTGATGAGCGCGGCGATCTCCGCACCGATCTGCTCGCGCGCGGAGGTGTAACCCTCCTCGCTGGTGTGCTTCGCGAAGACGTTACGGATGATCTCCCGGCTGTCCGGCTCCACCAGCCGCTCCTGCACGGCCTCCTCGCTGCCCGCCAGCCGGTACAGCTCGACCGCTCTCGCCGGGATGACGGCCCACTTGATGGTGAGGTCCGCGTACAGCACCCCGCCCTGCGCCGAGCGGACCTCGACGACGTCCTTGCCGAATAGATCGAGATCCACGGGACGTGTGGAGAAGGACGTGACGTCGGTGAACGGCGACTTGAACTGGACGCCGGAGGTGATCGGCTTCCCCACGTTGCCGAAGGTCACCGGTACCCCGACCTCGTAGGCGCTCACGACATGGACGCACGCGAAGACACCGGCGAGCACGGCCGCGACGGCGCTGAGCACCGCCCCGATCTTCCAGCCGCCGGAGTCCTGGGTCCGGCCGACGAAAAACAGCACGACCGCCGCTATGAGCAGCAGTATGGACAGCACGAACACGGAAATCCCCCCTGAGGACAGGTACCTGACATGTGGAACCTGGTAGGTGGATCGGCGCCGATTCGGGCGCGACCCGCACGAATGGTAAGGGGCGCCGGTTACCCGGCATCCGTCCCAGGGGACATGTGTGGCCGCGCGTGTGGCCGCATGTGTGGCTCGTGGGTAAGGAAGGACAGGTGGGCGGGCGCCCTCTCCCGCGCGCGGTACCTTCTTGCTCACGCCGATGAGGAGAGTGAACGTACGTGAGCAAGTTCGTGCGACCGGCAGCTGAGGGCGCGGATCCTTTCGGTACGGCCCGGCTGCGCCGGGGTGTTCTGGACGCGTGGGCCACCAGCCCCGCCCGGTTCCGTGAGGACGCCAACGCCGAGGAGGATCTCGTCCTCGGCGGGTACCGGGACCGGCTTGTCGTCGAGCTCGCCCAGAACGCCGCCGACGCCGCAGCGCGGGCCGGGGTGCCGGGCAGGTTCCGGCTCACTCTGCGCGAGGGCGTCCTCGTCGCCGCCAACACGGGCGCCCACTTGGACGCCACCGGTGTGGAGTCCCTCTCGACGCTGCGCGCCTCCGCGAAGCGGGACGCCGAGGACGGCCAGGGCGGTCAGAACGGCAAGGGCGCCGGCGGCGCCGTCGGACGGTTCGGTGTCGGGTTCGCCGCCGTGCTCGCCGTGAGCGACGAGCCCGCCGTCGTCGGACGGCACGGCGGTGTGCGGTGGTCGCTCGCCGAGGCCCGCGAGCTGGCCGCCGAGACCGCCCGGCACAGCCCCGGGCTCGGTGACGAGGTCCGGCGGCGTGACGGCCATGTGCCGCTGCTCCGGCTCCCGTTCGCCGCCGAGGGCACCGCCCCCGCGCCGTACGACACGGCTGTCATCCTCCCGCTGCGCGACCCCGCCGCCGAGGATCTCGCGGAACGGCTGCTGAACGCCGTCGACGACGCGCTGCTGCTGACACTGCCCGGCCTCGAAGAGGTCGTCATCGAGGTGGGGGAGCGGGCGCCTCGCACGCTGAGCCGCCGCACCGAGGGCGCCCTGACCC
Source organism: Streptomyces sp. NPDC047042 (assembly GCF_040644035.1). NCBI lineage: Bacteria > Bacillati > Actinomycetota > Actinomycetes > Kitasatosporales > Streptomycetaceae > Streptomyces > Streptomyces sp. NPDC047042. The sequence continues at coordinate 56,702 of NZ_JBEYVP010000010.1, forward strand.
TCGTGGAGGACTCCCGGGACGGTACGAGCCGCTGGCGTACCGCCTCCGCGCACGGCCCCCTGGACGCGGCCCTGCTGGCCGGGCGGCCGGTCGAGGAGCGGCTGCGTCCGCACTGGTCGGTCACCTGGGCCGTGCCCGTCGACGCGGACGGGGCTCCCGTGCCGCCCAGGACCAGTCCCGTCGTGCACGCGCCGACGCCGAGTGACGAACCGCTGGGCGTACCGGCGCTGCTCATCGCCTCCCTCCCGCTGGACACCGCCCGCAGGCATGCCGCGCCCGGCCCGCTCACCGACTTCCTGGTGCAGCGCGCGGCCGACGCGTACGCCGAACTCCTTGCCGACTGGCGCCCGGTGGGGGAGGGCGTCATCGCGCTCGTGCCCGGCCCGCTGGGGAAGAGCGAGCTGGACGGGCAGCTGCGTCAGGCGATCCTCGAACGGCTGCCGCGAACCGCCTTCCTGCCGCCCGCACTTGACCCGGGCGACGACGACGAACTGCCCTCCGCGCTCCGCCCCCGGGACGCGGAGGTCGTCGAGGGCGCCGGGGCCGACACGGTGCGTGTCCTTGCCGAGGTGCTGCCCACGCTGCTGCCCGCCGGGCTCGAACGCCGGGTGGAGCTGCGGACGTTGGGCGTCGCCCGCGTCCCCCTCACCGACGCCGTCGACCGGCTCGCCGGCCTGGAGAAGGCGCCCGAGTGGTGGCACCGGCTGTACGACAGCCTGGCCGGCGTCGACCCCGACCGGCTGACCGGGCTGCCCGTGCCGCTCGCTGACGGGCGTACGACCATCGGCCCCCGCCAGGTACTGCTGCCCGCGGGCGGTGAGGCGCAGGGGCCCGCCCCCGAGACGCTCGCCCGGCTCGGCCTCAAGGTCGCGCACCCGGACGCCGCCCACCCGCTCCTGGAGAAGCTCGGCGCCCTCCCGGCGACCCCGCGTGCCGTTCTCACCACCCCGCAGGTGCGGGCCGCCGTCGCCGCCTCCCTCGACGAGGACGCCGCCGGCCTGTCCTGGGACGACGAAGACGCTCCGGACGCCGAGGAGTTGGCCGACACCGTCCTTGCCCTCGTACGGGACGCGGGCCTCGAGCCCGGTGACGAACCCTGGCTCGGCGCCCTCGCACTCCCTGACGAGGAAGGCGAGTTGGCGCCCGCCGGTGAACTGGTCCTGCCCGGCAGCCCGTTCGCCGAGGTGATCAGGGAAGGCGAACTGTCGTCGGTGGACGCCGAGTTGGCGGAGCGGTGGGGTGAGCAGCCGCTCGCCGCGTGCGGGGTCCTGGCGAACTTCGCCCTGGTCCGCGCCACCGACGTCGTCCTCGACCCGGACGAACTCGAGCCCCGGGACAGTGACTTCGCCGAACCCGACGACCCGGGTCTGCTCGACGCCGTGGACGTGTGGAGCGAGGACATCCTCGACCGCTTCCCCGACTCGCCGGTGCCCCCCGTCGCCACGGAACTCGTCGCCGTACGGGACCTGGACCTCGTGGACGACGACCGCTGGCCCCAGGCCCTCGCCCTCCTCGCCCAGCCGCCGCTGCGGGACGCGATCGTCCAGCCGGTGCGCGTCCTGCTGCCCGACGGCACGCATGAACTCGTACGCCCGTACACCGCTTGGTGGTTGCGCGGAAACCCGGTCCTGGACGGGAGGCGCCCGGCCGGCCTCCTGGCGGCGGGCGGCGACCCACTCCTGCGGGGCCTGTACGAGGAGGCCGACGCGACCGGGTTCGACGACGAGCAGGTGCTGCGGGCGCTGGGCGTACGGACGTCGGTGGCCGCCCTCCTCGACGAGCCGGGCGGCGCGGCCGAACTCCTGGACCGCCTCGCCGACCCCGAACGGGAGGTGAGTGGCGCTCAACTGCACGCGCTCTACGGGGCGTTGGCCGACCTCGACCCGGAACAGGTCACGCTGCCGGACGACCTGCGGGCCGTGGTCGACGGGCACGTGGAGGTGGTGGACGCGGCGGACGCCGTGGTCGTCGACTCACCCGACCTGCTGCCCTTCACGGCGGGGGTGCCGCTGCTCCCCGTACGCCCGGCACGGGCCGCCGAACTGGCGGAGCTGTTCCAGGTACGGCGGCTGAGCGAGTCGGTGACGGGCGAGGTGACGTCGGAGGGCTCGGAGCACGACGTACCGGAGTCGGTACGGGTGCTGCTGGGTCCGGCGACGCCGGCCACGTACGTCGAGCACGAGGAGCTCGTCGTCGACGGCGTGGAGTTGGACTGGCGCAGGACGCGGGACGGGGTCCTCCACGCGGCGACCCTGGAGGGCGTCGCGGCCGCGCTCGCCTGGGCGGCCGGCCAGTGGCCGCGCCGGTTCGAGGTGGCGGCGCTGCTCGAGGATCCGTCGAGGACGACGGAACTGGCGCGGGACCGGTGGTTCGACTGATCGCCGGCCATCGGCGAACCGAACAGAAACGGTAACGGGCGCACAAAATCTCCGCCCCTGGGGCAACATTCCGCCACTTCCGTACAACCATCCCCACCCGTCACGGATCTGATCTGGCGAGTCAACAGACTCCAAGATCACTCGGGCCCGGGTGCGACCGCGTGCCGCACGGATGAGTTCCGTGCGGCCCCGCACCACCGGGCCCCCTTTCTCCACCTGGGGAAACGCATGCGCATTCGTGCCACTGTGGCCGCCGTCACCGGCGCCCTGGCCATCTCCGCCTTCGCCGTGCCCGCCGCGCAGGCCGCCACGGCGCCCGACGTCACCTTCACCAAGGTGACGGTCAACAACGGCAAGCCGATCGTCGTCCGCGCCACGGGGACCACGTCGGTGCCGGTGACGTACACGTTCAAGCACGGGGCGGGGCAGAGCATCGCCGCGAACAAGCTGCTCACCGGGCCGGTCCTCTACGTCGGCAACACCGTCGACGTGACGAAGATCCGACTCGGCGGCGACGAGCCGGGAACCTGCACGGCCACGTCGTCGACCGTCGCCAGCTGCAAGGGCTTCATCGACCTGCACGCCAGCGGCGAGGACGCCAACCTCTACAACACCGACGCGCGCAAGTGGAGCGTGGGCGCCATCGCCCTCACGAACACGGGTGGCATCAAGACCCAGGGCGGCCTCGGCCTCGCCCAGCTCCTGTTCCACTCGAAGCTGAGCACCACGGACGCGACCCCGGAGCCGGTCAAGAAGGGTGCGACGATCACGGTCAAGAGCGCGCTGACCCGCGCGAACTGGCAGACCCACAAGTACGTCGGCTACGTCAACGCCCCGGTGGCGCTCCAGTTCCAGAAGAAGGGCACGAGCGCCTTCGTCACCGTCAAGACGGTCAAGGCGGGCGCCGCCGGCACCCTGAAGACCACGGTGACGGCAACGGTCGACGGCACCTACCGCTACGCCTTCCTGGGCTCGACGACGACGGCGCCTGCGGCGGCGGGCGGCGACTACGTCGACGTGAAGTAGCCACCGACCAAACCAAGGACGGTGCCGCCCAGCCGGGGCGGCACCGGCCTAATGGGGGCCGAAATCCAGGGCGCACGACAACTGGGTGTGCAGATCTCCCGTGGAGCGAATCGCCGAGCCGTCGATCTCAACCCTCATGAGTTCTCCTGTGCAGCTGAATCGACAGCCCGGCGGCGGTGACGGAGATTCGCCCGACAGTCGCATCCTTTGCAGGTGGGCTGGTGATGGTAACGAATTACCACCCGGCGCAGGTCTGCGTACATCGAGTCAGTAGACTCGCCGGTCACTTGGGCCTCGTGTGATGGCAAGCCGCGAGGACGACCACCGTCGGCCCCTCTGTTCGACTTGGGGAAACGCATGCGCATACGTGTCACCGCCGTCGCCGTCGCCGTCACCGGCGGTCTGGTTCTCTCCGCCCTTGCTGTGCCGGCCGCCTCGGCGGCCGACGCGCCGTACGCGCTCAACGCCTCCTTCTCCGGTATCAAGATCAACAACGGTAAGTCGATCGTGGCCGGCACCACCGGCACCCTCACCGTGCCGATCACCTACACCCTCACCCACGGCACCGACGTCGACCTCACCGCCGAGGACTTCTTCACCGACCTCGAGCTGTACTACGGCGCCTCCTACTTCGACTCCGACGCCGGGCTGTACGGCAACGACTGGGCCCACTGCACCGCCGCCTCGCCAACCGTCGCCCACTGCACCCAGTCCATCGTGGTCCACCCGGCCGAGGACCTGTTCAACTCCACCGCCGGGAAGTGGAAGGCGTACGCGTACGCCCGGGCCCTGAACAACCAGGACCCGGGCAGCGACGACTTCGACGTCACCAAGACCGGGGCCGTCGAGAAGGACGGCATCGTGGGCCCCAGCGTCCTGCGCGCCGCGAAGCTCTCGGTCAACGCCTCCCCGGAGCCGGTCAGGAAGGGCGCGACCATCACCGTCACCGGCAAGCTGACCCGCGCCAGCTGGGAGGCCGGCACCTACGGCGGCTACGGCAACCAGGCGGTGAGGCTGCAGTTCCGTAAGAACGGCACCAGCACCTACACCACCCTCAAGACCGTCAGGACGGCCGCGAACGGTGACCTGAAGACCACCGTCACCGCGACCGTCGACGGGTTCTACCGCTACGTCGCCGCCACCACGACGACCACCTCGGACGCCTTTGCCGCACCCGACTTCGTCGACGTGCGATAGCCGTTGTGCAAGGCGTGCGCAAAATCATTGCTCATCCGCACAACCAACCACTGCCCCCACGAATCTGATCATGGGGGCCAACAGGCTCCACGATCACCTTTCTCCACGTGGGGAACACGCATGCGCATACGTGCCACTGTGGCCGCCGTCTCCGGCGCCCTGGCTCTCTCCGCTCTCGCCGTACCGGCCGCGCAGGCCGACGTCCACGCCTCCGGCGGCGACACCAACTACCGCGCGAGCGTCGCGAAGGTGCTGGGCGGCAAGTCCGCGTTCGTCACGTCGCCCGTCGACGACGGCGTGCCGTACGAACTGAACGTCTCCTTCTCCAACCTCAAGGTCGCCAAGTCGATCACCGTCGCCGCCACCGGCCACGTCGTCGTCCCGGTCACCTACACGCTGACCCACGGCACCGAGGTCAACATCAAGGCCCGCGACTTCATGAGCGGCCCCGTCCTCTACGAGGGATCCGGCCTCGAGTCCGAGGACACGGTCGGCATGCTCATGGGCGAGAACCCCGCCACCTGCACGGCCACGTCGACGACGGTCGCCAACTGCAAGGCCAACATCGACATCTACCCCGCCGAGGGTGACCTGACCGTCTTCGACGCCGGGAAGGTCTGGTCGGCCGGCGCCATCGCCATCGCCCTCAACGGACAGGACCTCGAGAGCGAGAGCGTCGACCCCTCCAAGATCGGCATCAAGCAGCAGGACGGCCTCGGCACCACCACCGTGCGGCGCCTCGCCAAGCTCACCGTCAACGCCTCCCCGGAGCCGGTGAAGAAGGGCAGGACCATCACCGTCACCGGCAGGCTCACCCGGGCCAACTGGGACGGCGCCAACTACACCGGCTACGGCAACCAGGCGGTGAAGCTGCAGTTCCGTAAGAACGGCACCAACACCTACACCACCGTCAAGACCATCAGGACCGCCGCGAACGGTGACCTGAAGACCACCGTCACCGCGAACGTCGACGGTTTCTTCCGGTACGTCGCCGCCACCACGTCGACCACCTCGGACGCGTACGCCGCGCCCGACTTCATCGACGTTCAGTAAACGCCGTATGCCATAGGCGTACGGCTCACGCCGGGAAGCGGCGGTCCACCCACCTCCAAAGGATCTCCAGGGTGGCCGCCGCCACCGCCGCGATGCCCACCGCGATCCACGGCATCGTCACACCCACCAGCTTCAGCGCGAAGAACTCCTGGAGCGACGGTACGACCAGCACCAGCAGGAACCCCGCGCCCATCGACGCGACCAGGGCGATCCGCCACCAGGTGTAGGGGCGGGCGATGATCGCCAGTACCCACATGGAGATCAGGAACAGGGTGAGGGTCGCCGCACTCGTCTCCGCGTCCAACGCGCCCTCGCCCGTGTAGTGGTGACGGGCGATCAGGTACGTGGCGAAGGTCGCGACCCCCGCCAGTACGCCGCCCGGGATCGAGTAGCGCATCACCCGGCGTACGAAGTGGGGTTTCGCGCGTTCCTTGTTGGGGGCCAGGGCGAGGAAGAAGGCCGGGATGCCGATCGTCAGGGTGGAGAGCAGGGTCAAGTGGCGCGGCAGGAAGGGGTATTCGACCTGCCAGCAGACCACCAGGACGGCCAGGAGTACTGAGTAGACCGTTTTTACCAGGAACAGGGTTGCCACGCGTGTGATGTTGCCGATGACCCGGCGGCCCTCCGCGACCACCGAAGGCAGCGTCGCGAAGCTGTTGTTGAGGAGGACGATCTGCGCCACGGCCCGCGTCGCCTCCGAGCCCGATCCCATGGCCACGCCGATGTCGGCGTCCTTCAGGGCCAGTACGTCGTTCACGCCGTCGCCCGTCATCGCCACCGTGTGTCCGCGTGACTGCAACGCGCCCACCATGTCCCGCTTCTGCTGCGGGGTGACCCGGCCGAAGACCGTTCCTTCGTCCAGCGCCTTCGCCATCTCCGGTGTCTCTGTGGGGAGTTGGCGGGCGTCCACCGTCGTGCCCGTCAGGCCCAGCTTGCCCGCCACCGCGCCCACCGACACCGCGTTGTCGCCCGAGATGACCTTGGCGTCGACGTCCTGCTCGGCGAAGTAGCGGAGCGTGTCCGCCGCGTCGGGGCGCAGACGCTGCTCCAGGACGACCAGGGCGGTGGGGGTGGTGTCGCTGGCCACCTCCGGGTGGTCGAGGTCGCGGGTCGTACGGGTGAGGAGGAGGACGCGCAGGCCGGCCTGGTTCAGACGGTCCGTCTCGGCGAGGGCCGGTGCGTCGGCGGGGGCGGTGGGGGAGAGGAGGACGTCAGGGGCGCCCAGCAGCCAGGTGCTCATCTCCCCGTTGCCCTCGCTGAACGACGCCCCGCTGTACTTGCGGGCCGAGGAAAACGGCAGCGACTCGGTGCAGCGCCAGTCCTCGCTGTCCGGGTAGGCGTCGATGATGGCCTGGAGGGAGGCGTTCGGGCGCGGGTCGGACTCACCGAGGGCGCCCAGGACACGTCGTACGTATGTCTCGTCGCTGCCGTTGAGGTAGCGCAGCTCGGTCACGTCCATGCCGCCCTCGGTCAGGGTGCCCGTCTTGTCCAGGCAGACCGTGTCGACGCGCGCGAGGCCCTCGATCGCCGGCAGCTCCTGTACGAGGCAGTCCTTGCGGCCGAGCCGGATGACGCCGATCGCGAAGGCGACGGACGTCAGGAGGACGAGACCCTCGGGGACCATCGGGACGATGCCGCCGACCGTACGGGCGATCGAGTCCTTCAGGTCGTTGTCCTTGACGACCAGTTGGGTGATGCACAGGCCGATCGCGGCCGGCACCATCATCCAGGTCACGTACTTGAGGATCGTCGAGATGCCGGTACGCAGCTCCGAGTGGACCAGGGTGAAACGGGAGGCCTCCTCGGCGAGCTGGGCGGCGTACGCCTCGCGGCCGACCCTCGTCGCGGTGAAGGCGCCGCCGCCCGCGACGACGAAGCTGCCCGACATGACCTGGTCGCCGCGCTGTTTGACGACGGGGTCGGCCTCGCCGGTGAGCAGCGACTCGTCGATCTCGAGGCCGTCGGCCTCCACGCACTCGCCGTCCACGACGATCTTGTCACCGGGGCCGATCTCGATCAGGTCGCCCAGGACGAGGTCGGAGGTGCTCACCTGGGCGGCGACGCCGTCGCGGCGGACCGTGGGTCTGGCTTCACCGATCACGGCGAGGGAGTCGAGGGTTTTCTTCGCCCGCCACTCCTGGATGATGCCGATGCCGGTGTTGGCGAGGATGACGTACCCGAACAGGCTGTCCTGGAACGGGGCGACGAACATCATGATCAGCCAGAGGACGCCGATGATCGCGTTGAACCTGGTGAAGACGTTGGCGCGGACGATCTCGGAGACGCTGCGGCTGCTGCGTACGGGGACGTCGTTGACCTCGCCGCGGGCGACGCGTTCGGCGACTTCGGCGGCGGTGAGGCCGGGGGCGCGGGGGCTGTCGCCCGCGGCGCCTTTGCCGGGGGCTTTGGCTGGGGTGGCGCCGGTAGGGGGGCGGGGGACGGGGTGCACAGGATCGAGTTCGGCGCCGGCGTCGATGTGCGTCATGTGTTCGACGGTACGTGCGGATTTGCGGCTTCACCTGGTGAGTGCACCAAAGATCCGACCTGGGGAGGAGGGGCGGGGTGGGGAATCGTGCGGTGGGTGTACTCGGGGGTGCGTAGGGGTTTGCGGCAGGGTGCGGTGGGTGGGGGGCTTGTTGATCTCGCCCCCGCCGCCCCTACCCGTCCCATCCTGTCCCTGGGGGCTGTGCCCCCAGACCCCCGCTTCGGCCCTTAAGGGGCCTTGTCCTCAAACGCCGGACGGGCTGAGAGCGTCGCCGCTGACCTTTTGATTGCCGCGTCCCGGCCCCGGACGTACCAGATGCCGATCAGGCCCAGGCCCGCGCCCGCGAGGCACGTCCAGATCCACCACTCGTGGTTGTGGTCCGCGTACCAGCCGTAGAAGGGGAGCTGGGCCAGGAAGAGGACGAACCAGAGGATCGTGCCGCCGGTGATGGTGGCGACGACGGGGCCCTCCAGGGGCTCCGGCGCCTCGTGCTTCGGTGTCCACTTCGCCATGGGCACAGCTTACGAGGTCGCTCAGGTGACCCCGTAAAACCTCTCCGTCTCCTCGACCGCGCTCTGGAAGCGCTCGTCGAAGTCGTTTCGGATGAGCGTTTGGATCACATAGTCCTGCACGCTCATCCCCCTCTTCGCCGCATGGTCCCGGAGCCGGTCGAGCAGCTCCCCGTCTATCCGCAGGCTGAGCACGCTGGTCCCCATGGAGACGAGGGTCGCGGGCGGGTGTGGGGCGGCGGGGGGCTTTTTGCGGTCGTTTCACTCGTACGGGTGATGTGAAGGTTCCGTGGCCCTTGTCACGGGCAGTTTGGCGCATTGCGGGTGGTCTTTAGTCAGAGTAATGAGTTACGCTAAAGAACATGCCGGACCTAACCCATGGCGACGACGCTGCCGCCGTGAACTCACTGCGCTCCGCCGTTATGCGCCTGTCGCGCCGACTCAAGCACCAGCGGGTCGACGAATCGCTGAGCCCCACCGAGATGTCGGTGCTCGGCACCCTCGCCCGCTGCGGCTCGGCCACACCGGGTGAGCTCGCCCGCAAGGAGCATGTGCAGCCACCCTCCATGACTCGTATCGTCGCGTTGCTGGAGGGCAAGGGGCTGGTCAGGCTGGAGCCGCATCCCGAGGACCGGCGCCAGAAGGTCGTCACCCAGACCGAGCGGGCCGAAGCGATGCTCGAGGAGAGCCGTCGCAGACGGAACGCCTGGCTGGCCGGCCTGGTCGAGGACCTCGACGAGGACGAGTGGGCCAAACTGCGCGCCGCCGCCCCCGTACTGGAGAAGCTCGCGCATCTGTAGCCGGCGCCCGGCTCGCAGTTGAAACCCGCGCATCACAGGCAGACCCCGCAAGGAGGCGAATCCCTTTGAGTCCGGGACCCGGAGCAGATTCCGCACCCGCACCAGCCACCCACGACACCCAGCCCACCCACGACACCCAGCCCACCCACGACTCCCAGCCCACCCACGACTCCCAGGGTCCCGCCCCGGCGGGTGCCCCCACCCGTACCCGTACCCGTACCTCGATGTTCAAGTCGTTGCGTGTACGCAACTACCGGCTCTTCTTTCTCGGGCAGGTCGTCTCCAACATCGGGACCTGGATGCAGCGCATCGCCCAGGACTGGCTGATCCTCAGTCTCACCGGGTCCTCCACCGCCGTCGGTATCACGACGGCGCTGCAATTCCTGCCGATGCTGCTCTTCGGCCTGTACGGCGGTGTCCTCGTCGACCGGCTGCCCAAGCGGCCCACACTGCTCGTCACCCAGACGATGATGGCCGTCACCGGACTGGTGCTCGCCGTTCTCACGCTCACCGGGCAGGTCGAGGTCTGGCACGTCTACCTCGCCGCCTTCGCCGTCGGTGTCGCCACCGTCGTCGACAACCCGGCCCGGCAGTCCTTCGTGTCCGAGCTCGTCGAGCCCGACCAGCTCCAGAACGCCGTCAGTCTCAACTCCGCGAACTTCCAGTCCGCCCGCCTCGTCGGACCCGCCGTCGCCGGTCTGATGATCACCGGGGTCGGCACGGGCTGGGCCTTCCTCTCCAACGGCCTCTCCTTCGTCGCGCCCATCGCCGCCCTCCTCCTCATGCGCGGCCGCGAACTGCGCGCCGTCGAGCGGGCGCCGCGTGCCAAGGGGCAGCTGCGTGAGGGGCTGCACTATGTCGCCGGGCGGCCCGACCTGATCTGGCCGATCGTCCTCATCGGCTTCATCGGCACCTTCGGCTTCAACTTCCCGGTCTTTCTCTCCGCGTACGCCGACGACGTCTTCGACGCGGGCGCCGGCGCCTACAGCCTCTTCAACACCCTCATGGCGGTCGGCTCGCTGGCCGGCGCCCTGCTCGCAGCCCGGCGCGGTACGGCGAAGCTGCGCGTCCTCGTCGCGGCGGCCGTGGCCTTCGGCTCGCTGGAGATCGTGGCCGCGGTGGCCCCGTCCCTGTGGATGTTCGCGCTGCTGATGGTGCCGCTCGGGATCGCCGGCCTCACGGTCAACGTCACGGCGAACACCTCGGTCCAGATGTCCACCGATCCGGCCATGCGCGGCCGGGTCATGGCCCTGTTCATGATGGTCTTCATGGGCGGTACGCCGGTCGGCGCACCCATCGTCGGCTGGATCACGGACCAGTACGGTCCCCGGGTCGGCCTCGCCTTCGGCGGCATCATCGCGACGGCCGCCGCTCTGGCCGTCGGCCTGGTCCTGGCCCGCGTCGGGGGCCTGCGGGTCAGTGTCGTACGGAACTCCGGCCGGGTGCGCGTCCGCCTCGTCAAGCGGGACGAGGAGCATGAGCAGGAGGAGCAGCCGGACGAGCGGCGGGGGGCGGTCGCCTCCGCGGCGTGAGTACGGTGAGCGCCATGAGGGCCACCAGTGCCATGAGCACGGTCAGACTGTTCGCCGCCGTACTGCCGCCCGAGGACGTGGCCGAGCAACTCGCCGCCGCCGTGGCCGGGTTGAGGAACCTGCCCGGCGCGGACGCGCTGCGCTGGACCGGCGTACCCGGCTGGCACTTCACCCTCGCCTTCTACGGCGAGGTGGACGAGGACGTCGTACCGGAACTGTCCGAGAGGCTGGCGCGGGCAGCGCACCGTACGGACGCGTTCGCGCTGTCGGTGCGCGGCGGAGGGCAGTTCGGGCACGGGCGGGCGCTGTGGGCCGGCGCCGCCGGTGAGGTGGCCGCGCTGCGGCTGCTGGCCGACCGGGCGGAGGCGGCCGGCCGGAAGGCGGGCGTGGAGATGGGGGAGCACCGGCGTTACCAGGCCCACCTCACCGTGGCGCGCTGCCGCGAGGCGTTCGAGACGGGGCCGTACATCGAGGCGCTGGACGCGTTCGCGAGCCGCACGTGGACGGTGGACGACCTGGCGCTCGTACGCAGCAATCTGCCGAAGTCGGGGGTGCCGGGGGAGCAGCCCCGGTACGAGGTGGTCGCCCGCTGGCCCCTCGGCGCGGCCGGTTAGGCTCGACGGCGTGAATCCGAAAATCCGGAACAGGGTAATGGCCGGCGCACTCGTACTGATGTTCGCAGCGGTCGCGGTGGCGGCGGCGCTGGGAAAGTGAGGCGGGCGTGCGCCGCAGGTCCTGACGTGAGATGACGCGGGCGTGCGCCGCAGGCCCTCACGGGGGATGACGCGGGCCTGCGCCGCAGGCCCTGACTCGGGCCCGCGTGGCCGACTTCGTCTCGGCTGGGCGGCGACGACCGACGACGCGAAACGGCGTGGCCGGCTTCGCCCCGGCGCAGGCGGCGGCCCGCGAGGGTCGGCCTGCTTCACCGGCTTTTCTGCCGGGCCGGCGTCGCAGGGCCCGCGTCACCGGCTTCGCCCCGGCCGGGCGGCGGCGGCTCACGGGGGTCGGCCTGCTTCACCGGCCTCTAGCCGGGCCCGGGTCGCCGGTCCCGACTCGGGTCCGCGTGGCCGACTTGGTTTCTCGGCCGGGCGACGCCGGCTCACGAGGTTTGCCCGCTTTACCGGTCTTCCAGCCGGCCCGCGTCGCAGGCCCTGATCCGGGGCCGCGTGGCCGACTTGGTCTCGGGCGCGCGACGCCGACCCGCGACGCCAGCCCGCACCGTCGCCCGCGACGCCAGCCACACCGTCGGCCCACGGCGCCAGCCACGGTGTCGCGCGATGCCAGCCACGTCGGCCCACGGCGCCAGCCACGGTGTCGGCCCGCGATGCCAGCCACGTCGGCCCGCGATGCCAGCCGCGCCGTCGGCCCGCGGCGCCCGGCTGGTATTGGGTCCGCGGCGCGGCCGCCGTCCACCTCCTGTGGCTGCTTACGGCCGCTCGGGGCTGATTCCCGCAGGTGAATGTCGCCGCTCGTGTCCTACCAGGCGAAGGCCTCCGGGGACGGGCCCGGGCCCGGGAAGATTTCGGCCAGGGCTGTCAGCAGCTCTTCGCTCAGCTTCAGCTCAGACGCCCGTACCGCCGACTCCAGCTGTTCGGCGGTGCGTGGGCCGACGATCGGGCCGGTCACGCCGGGGCGGGTGAGGAGCCAGGCCAGGGCGGCTTCGCCGGGTTCGACGCCGTGCTTCTCCAGCAGGTCCTCGTACGACTGGATCTGGGCGCGTGCGGCGGGGTCGGCGAGGGTGTCGGCCGCTCGGCCGCTCGTGCGCCGGCCGCCCTGCGCCTCCTTCTTGATGACGCCGCCGAGCAGTCCGCCGTGCAGCGGCGACCAGGGGATGACCCCGAGCCCGTACTCCTGCGCGGCCGGAATCACCTCCATCTCGGCGCGTCGCTCGGCGAGGTTGTAGAGGCACTGCTCGCTGACGAGCCCGATGGTGCCACCGCGCCGGGCGGCGATCTCGTTGGCCTGGGCGATCTTGTAGCCGGGGAAGTTGGAGGACCCCGCGTAGAGGATCTTGCCCTGCTGTACGAGCACGTCGATCGCCTGCCAGATCTCCTCGAAGGGAGTCGAGCGGTCGATGTGGTGGAACTGGTAGACGTCGATGTAGTCGGTCTGGAGGCGCTTGAGCGACGCGTCCACCGCGCGGCGGATGTTCAGCGCGGAGAGCTTGTCGTGGTTGGGCCACGCGTCGCCGTCGGCGGCCATGTTCCCGTACACCTTGGTCGCGAGGACCACCTTGTCGCGGCGGCCCTCGCCCTTGGCGAACCAGTTTCCGATGATCGATTCCGTACGGCCCTTGTTCTCGCCCCAGCCGTACACGTTGGCCGTGTCGAAGAAGTTGATCCCCTTCTCCAGGGCCGCGTCCATGATCGCGTGGCTGTCGGCTTCGTCGGTCTGGGGGCCGAAGTTCATGGTCCCGAGGACGAGTCGGCTGACCTTGAGTCCTGTGCGTCCGAGCTGCGTGTACTCCATAACTGTTCAGCCAACGTCGTGGAGTGCGCTCTAAGCAAGGGCGGGCAGGGGAGCCGGGCTGTGCGCGGGGCGGCGGACCTTGACACTAACTCGTAGTTAGTGCTTACGTATGCGCAGCGCCACTCGCTTTAAGTTTCAAGATTTCCCAAAGTTCGAGAGTCCGAGACAGGGAGCACCGTGACCCCCCACATGTCCGCCCCGCGCAACTCCGCCCGCCGCCGCGTCCTCGTCGCCGCGCTCGCCGTATCCGCCCTGCTGGGTGCCGCGACCGTGCCCGCCGTCGCCTCGCCGTCCTTCGGCGGGGGCCACGCCTACGGGCACGCCGGGTTCGGCGGGTACGTCGGTGACGGTGCCCGGCTCGAGTACCAGAAGGGCGTCGCCGTACGCGTCCTCAAGGGCGTGTTCGAGCGCGGTGACACCGCGATCGTCGACAGGTTCGTACGCACGGACTACATCCAGCACAACCCCTTCGCGGCCGACGGCTCCGAGACGCTGAAGAACCTCGCCGTGGGTGCGCACCAGCAGTTCCCCGAGGCGAAGTACGACGTCAAGCGGGTCATCTCCGAGGGCGACCTCGTCCTCGTGCACTCCAACGTCGTACTGACGCCGGGGACCAAGGGCTCGGCCGTGTTCGACATCTTCCGGTTCCAGGGCGGGAAGATCGCCGAGCACTGGGACACCGGGCAGAACGTGCCGGACACCAGCGTCAACGGCAACGACATGTTCTCCACGGTCAGCCGGCCGCAGACCGGTCAGCCGGGGTCGCGGTGGCTCACCGCCTACAACGAGAAGCTCGTGACCAAGGCGTTCGACCAGCTCATCGTCGACAAGGACCTGTCCGCGCTCGACAAGTACTGGGGTGCCGAGTACCACCAGCACAACCCCACCATCGCGGACGGCGTGGCCGGTGCGCGGGCGGGGCTCGGCGGATACTTCAAGGCGTTCCCGGAGCTGGCCGTCTCCCGTAAGCGGGTGGTGGCGGAGGGGGACCTGGTCGCCGTGCACAGCCACTACGTGAACGCGCCCGGCGAGCGCGGACAGGCCGTCGTGGACCTGTTCCGGGTGCGGAACGGGAAGATCGTCGAGCACTGGGACGTACTGCAGGACGTGCCGGCCACCTCGGCCAACGACAACACGATGTTCTGACGACCACATGATGTTCTGACCACAGCGCGGAGTCGCAAACAAGTGACGAGGCCGCCCGGCATTCCTGCCGGGCGGCCTTCCGCTGTGCTGCCTTCCGGTGTGCCGCTTTCCGCTGTGCGGCCCGCCCGGGCCGTCAGTGGTGGGCGAACATGCCCGGTACGTAGTCGCCGGCGGGCTGCTGGACGATCACGTTCACCCGGTTGAAGGCGTTGATCAGGGTGATCGTGAGGACCAGGGCGGTGAGCTGCTCCTCGTCGTAGTACTTGGCGGCGTTCGCCCAGGCCTCGTCCGTGACCCCGCCTGCCGCGTCCGCGATACGGGTGCCCTGCTCGGTCAGTTCCAGCGCGGCGCGCTCCGCGTCGGTGAAGACGTTGGCCTCGCGCCAGGCCGCGACCAGGTGGAGCCGCTGCGCGGTCTCGCCCGCGGCGGCGGCGTCCTTGGTGTGCATGTCCGTGCAGTAGCCGCAGCCGTTGATCTGGCTGGCGCGAAGCCGCATCAGCTCCTGCGTCGCGAGCGGCAGGGCCGAGTCCGCGGTCGCGTTGCCCGCCGCGATGAGGTGCTTCATGGCCTTGGTGGCGGCGGGGCTGGCGAAGAGGTTCAAACGGGCTTCCATGGTGGGCTCCTCCGTCGTTGGTGCCGTTTCGGCTGCTTCGGTGCTGCCTTGTGGGCGTTGCACACGTACGACGGGAGGGAGCGGGGGGATGTGACATGACTGGGCGAATGTGACGTGGGTCTCGTCGGTGCCCGAGGGTGGAGCGCGCGAGGTCTAGGGCCTGTTGTTTGGATCACGCCGGTTTCGAGCTGCGGCGCCTTTGTCTGCTGGTGAGCG
Source organism: Streptomyces sp. NPDC047042 (assembly GCF_040644035.1). Taxonomy (NCBI): domain Bacteria; kingdom Bacillati; phylum Actinomycetota; class Actinomycetes; order Kitasatosporales; family Streptomycetaceae; genus Streptomyces; species Streptomyces sp. NPDC047042. The sequence goes on from NZ_JBEYVP010000010.1 coordinate 72,126, forward strand.
GGGTGTGGTGCGTGCAGCTGCAAGGCGGAGGAGGGCGTCGACGCGGAGCGTCGGCAACCGACGACAACGCGGCAGATGCGCGTGCCACACCCCGCGGCCCAGGCGTGATCCAAACGACAGGCCCTAGTCGCGGGGGAACTCGTCCGTCTTGAGGGTGAGGCCGACGACGGTGTCGCCGAGGTCCACGTCGTCTCCGAAAGCGAGCTTCGTTTCGGTCGCGTACTCGCCGTTCTTGGGGTGGGTGTAGAGGAAGCACCTGCCCTGGTAGGGATCGGCGATGAGGTAGACGGGGACCTCGGCCTCGGCGTAGGCGGCCTTCTTGGGACCGTAGTCGTTGGCGGCGGTCTTCTTCGAGATCACTTCGGCGACGAACTCGACGTCCTGGTGTTGCCACAGGCCCTTGTCGCTCTTCTCCGCACTTTCGGTCATGAGCGTGACGTCGGAGGAGAAGCCGTTGAGATGGCCCGGGTAGTCGATGCGGACGTCGGACTTCACGCGCTTGCGCGGGTACTTCGTGCGCAGCTGATCGTAGATGGCTGCGATGATCTCCCAGTGGGTGTCCCGCTGCGGCGACATGTAGATGTTCCCTCCGACGATCTCGACCCTGTATCCGTCGGGGATGGGGCTCTTCTCAAGCCACTCGAACATCGTGTCGAGCGTCAGCTCTTCGCTGTTGTCGGCGATGTCGGCCATCTCGATCCTGTCTTCAAGGACGGTCATCGTGGCACTCCTCCCCGGCTGTGCCCCGGACGAGCGCAGCCGTGCGGTACAACGATACGCACGGTGACCATGGCACGGCAGGATTCGGTCAGTCGGTTCCGGACAGGTACGGCTCACCCACGCCCCACGCCTGGTACATCGCCTCCGCGAACGCCCCCGCGATCTTGTGCTCGCCGCTCGCGTTCGGGTGCGTGCCGTCGTACGTGTCGTGGTGGATGTCGTACGAGGGTGGGGGTGACGTCAGGAGCAGCGGGGAGCGGGGTTCGTCGAGGTCGGCCGCCGTCTTCGCCAGGAGTTCGTTGAAGCGGGCGACCTGGGCGGCGAAGGGCGGGTCCGTCTCCGCGCGGACGTTGGGGATCACCGGGAGCAGGGCGATGGCGATGCGCGGGTTGGAGCGTCGTGCCTCGGCCACGAAGAGGCGGGCGTTGGCGGCCGTCTGGTCGGCGTCCGTGTAGAAGCCCAGGTCGATCAGGCCGAGGGAGACCAGGAGAATGTCCGGCTTGTGGGCACGTACCGCGTCCGCGATCAGCGGGGCCATGTGCTGCCAGCCCTCGCCCCAGCCGGCCAGGTGGGCGCGCGGGAAGTCCGGGTCGGCGTACTCGTAGGAGTCGGCGGTGTCCGTCGCCTTGTCGTACAGCGCCTCGCGCGGGCCGACGATCCGGAACGGACCGCCGTACGTCTCCCGCAGGTGCTGCCACAGCCGGTAGCGCCAGGTGTGTTCGCCGGCGCTGCCGATGGTCATGGAGTCGCCTACCGGCATCAACCTGAGCATCCGCTCATGATGAGGGATGGGAGGAGGGCTGGGAGGGCGGTGGGGTGGGTGGGGTGTGTGAGTCGGGCCACGGTGTGGCGGGTGTATGTCGGGTTGGGGGGAGTTGTGCGCAGGGGAGCAGGGGAGCAGGGGAGCAGGGGAGCAGGGGAGCGGGGGAGCAGGGGGGAGCAGGGGGGAGCAGGGGAGGCGGGCGCGGGGGTGCGGGGGAGCGGGGGCGCGGGCATCCGGTCCGGCGGCCGTCTGACGGTCGGTCCGGTGGTCGGTCGGCGGTCGGCGGCCGTCTGACGGTCGGTCCGGCGGTCGGTCCGGCGGGCCGTCGGTGGTCGGGCGTGCGGTGATCCGGCGGGCGTTGAGGGGTCGCGCGCCCTGTATCGATCGCCGGGATGGCACGCTTGAGGGCATGCGCCGATCGCTCGCCCTCCTTGCCGGGGCCCTACTCGTCGGGGCGCTCGCCGCGCCCGCCTCCGCCGCCGATGGTGACGAGGGTTTCACCATCAAGGATCCGCGGATCACCGAGTCCAGCGGTCTCGCCGCGTCCCGCCAGCACCCCGGCGTCTACTGGACCCACAACGACAGCGACGACGGGGCCTTCCTGTACGCGATCGACAGCGCGACCGGGCGGACCGTCGCCACCGTCACCATGAAGGGCGTCGGCAAGCCCCGTGACATCGAGGCCATCTCCATCGGCCCGAACAACCAGATCTATGTCGGAGACATCGGCGACAACGACGGTGTGACCTGGGACTACGTCTGGATCTACCAGCTTCCCGAGCCCAAGGTGCTGAAGGACCAGACGATCCGTGCCACGCAGTACGTCGTGAAGTACTCGGACGGCTCGCGCGACGCGGAGTCCCTCGTGGTGCACCCGAAGACGGGGCGCGTCTACATCATCGACAAGCAGGAGGACGGCGGGCATCTGTACGCCGGCCCCGCCAAGCTCTCCTCCTCCGGCACCAACGTCTTCCGGCCGGTCGCCCCCGTCGACATGTGGGCCACCGACGCCGCGTTCTCGCCCGACGGGCGGCAGTTGGCCGTACGCGGGTACTTCGGGGGCGTCGCCTACTCGTGGAACGACGGCAAGATCAAGCGGCAGGGGCAGCTCGACGTGCCGTTGCAGCAGCAGGGGGAGTCGGTCACGTACAGCGTCGACGGGTCCAAGATCATGTACGGGAGTGAGGGCGCCGAGAGCGGTGTCGCGGCCGAGGACGCTCCCTCGTTCGGCAAGTCGGGTGACTCCGACTCGGGTGGGGGCAACGGGAGTTCGGCCTCGGGGGGCGGGGGAACCGGGAGCTCGGAGGGGAACGTCAGGACCGGGGCCATCGCTGTCGCCGTGCTCGTCGTGGCCTTTGTCGGGGTGAGGCGGCTTCGTCGGCGGCCGTCGTGAGGGCCGAGTGACTCGCTCGGGGTTGCCCTTGGGCGCGCGGTGTGAAGTGAGCGTCTGCCGCGAGTCTTGACGTGAGCATGTAGCGCCAGTTTCCTGGAAGTGCGCGGCGCATGGGAGCGCTCCCATCGATTCCGGGGCCGCGCCTCCCGAGAGGAGCGAGCGGCATGCCCCGCTTCCACCCCCGCGCACATTCCCGCTTCCATCCCCGTGTCCCTGAAGTTCCCGGCCGCTTTGGCCTCCCTCGTCTCCCTCGTCTCCCTCGTCTCCCTCGTCTCTCTCGCCTCCCTGGCCGGACCGGCCACTCCCGCCTCCCCCGGCTTCGTGGTCTGCGGCGAGCTCTGTGTACTGTCGCCGCCGTGCTCCTGCTGCCGCTGGGAGCCGGTGCGCAGGCCGTCCACGCGGCGGACGCCGGCTCGGCGGGCGTACGTGCCGTGGCCGCCGCCGGTGCCGGGTACTGGCACACCAGCGGGCGGCAGATCCTGGACGCGGCCGGGCAGCCGGTCCGGATCGCCGGCATCAACTGGTTCGGCTTCGAGACCGGCAACTACGTGGTCCACGGCCTCTGGTCCCGCGACTACAAGAGCATGATCGACCAGATGAAGTCGCTCGGCTACAACACCATCCGACTGCCGTACAGCGACGACATCTTCAAGTCCTCCACCGTCCCCAACAGCATCGACTTCAGCAGCGGCAAGAACGCCGACCTGCAGGGTCTGGGCTCCCTCCAGATCATGGACAAGCTGGTCGCGTACGCCGGCCAGATCGGCCTCAAGGTCATCCTGGACCGGCATCGGCCGGACGCGGGCGGACAGTCGGCGCTCTGGTACACCTCGGCGGTGCCCGAGTCGACGTGGTTGGCCAACCTGAAGGCGCTGGCGGCGCGTTACTCCGGTCAGGACGCGGTCGTCGGCATCGACCTGCACAACGAGCCGCACGATCCGGCCTGTTGGGGCTGCGGCGACACGACGAGGGACTGGCGGCTGGCGGCGCAGCGGGCGGGCAACGCGGTGCTCTCCGTGAATCCGCAGCTCCTGGTGTTCGTGGAGGGCGTGCAGACGTTCAACGGGGTCTCCGGCTGGTGGGGCGGCAACCTGATGGGCGTCGCGCAGTACCCGGTGCAACTGGATGTGGCCAACCGGGTGGTGTACTCCGCCCACGACTACGCGACGAGCGTCGCCCAGCAGAGCTGGTTCAGCGACCCGTCCTTCCCCGCGAACATGCCGGGGATCTGGGACAAGTACTGGGGCTACATCTTCAAGCAGAACATCGCGCCGGTGTGGGTGGGGGAGTTCGGTACGACGCTCCAGTCGACCGTGGACCAGCGGTGGCTGGCGGCGCTGGTCGACTATCTGCGGCCCACCTCGACCTACGGCTCGGACTCCTTCCACTGGACCTTCTGGTCCTGGAACCCCAACTCCGGTGACACCGGCGGGATTCTGAAGGACGACTGGGCGACTGTGGACACGGTGAAGGACGGGTACCTGGCGAGCGTGAAGGCACCGGGCTTCCCGGGGAACGGCGGTGGCGGTGGCGGTGGGGGAGGAGGGGGTGGTGGCGGTGGTGGCAGTACGGCGGCCTGCGCCGCCACCTACGCCGTCAGCAGCGACTGGGGCGGCGGGTTCAACGCCGAGGTGAAGGTGGCCAATTCGGGCACGGTGGCGCTCAAGTCCTGGAAGGTGACGTGGACTTGGAGCGGTTCACAGGCGGTCACGAGCATGTGGAACGCCTCGTACACACAGAGCGGCGGGACGGTCACCGCTGTGAACGCGGCTCACAACGGGAGCGTGCCGGTGGGGGGTTCGGCGAGCTTCGGGTTCGGGGGAGCACCGGGGGGTGGAGGTGTGCCGACGGTGAGCTGTACGGCGACGTGAGGGTGGGAGGGCGCGAGGGCGCGGGTGCGTGATCACTGTGGCACTGTGGCGGCATGAACCAGCCGACCCTCTCCCGGACGCGCCCTCATCCCGGTCAGGTGATCGTCCTGACCGGGCCTCCCGGAGCCGGCAAGAGCACCGTGGCGAGGCTGCTGGCCGATCGCCTCACTCCCAGCGTCCACCTGCACGGCGACGACTTCTGGGGCTATATCAAGCAGGGCCGGCTCGCGCCCTACCTGCCCGAAGCGCATCAACAGAACCAGGTGGTCCTCCGGGTGCTGGTCTCGGCGGCGTTCGGCTACGCCGACGGCGGCTACCAGGTCGTCTGCGACGGCATCGTGGGGCCCTGGTTCATCGACCTCTTCCGCGAAACCGCCGGGGAGCGGGCCCTGCCGCTGAGCTACGTCATCCTCCGGCCGGGCCAGCGCACCACCCTGGAACGGGCGCAGAGCCGGCCCGACGGCGCATTGACCGACCCCGAGCCGATCCGCTCACTGCACGACCAGTTCAGCGACCTGGGCCCCTACGAGGCCCACGTCCTGGACTCCACCGGGCTGACCGCCGAGTCGACCGCCGACAGCGTCCTGCAGGGCGTCGCGACGGGCGCGTACCTTCTCAAGCCCCTTGCGGCGCACGGCGGTTAGGATCTACGGCGACATCGCGTGTCGGTCACCGGCCGGGTGAGGCATGGAGGTGTCGGGACATGCCTTCGGAGGCATTCCTTGTCAGTCGAGTTGAACCACACGATCGTCCATGCCCGGGACAACCGGGAGTCCGCGGAGTTCTTCGTGAACCTGCTGGGCCTCGAGATCACCGCCGAGTGGGGACCGTTCATCGCGGTCGAGCTGAGCAACGGCGTCACCCTGGACTTCGCCACGATCCCCGCGGAGCGGATCACCCCCCAGCACTACGCCTTCCTGGTCTCCGAGGAGGAGTTCGAGGCGGCGTACGCGCAGATCAGGCAGCGCGGAATCGAGCACTACGCCGACCCGCGCCGCCAACAGCCGAACACGATCAACCACAACGACGGTGGCCGAGGCGTGTACTTCATGGACCCGGCCGGCCACGCGATGGAACTCATCACCGTGCCGTACGGGGGTTGGTCCGCATAGGGTTCTAGCGGTCCGTGCCGAAGTAGCGGTCGCCGAAGTCGCCTATGCCGGGCAGCATGTACGCGTGCTCGCTCAGCCCCTCCTCGATGGCGGACGTCACGATCCGTACGCCGGGGTAGCGCTCGCACACGGCGGTGATGCCCTCCGCCACGGTGATGAAGTTGACGAAGACGATGTGCTCCTCCGGTACGCCGAGCCCGCGCAGGACCTCGATGGCGGCGACCGCCGTGCCGCCGGTCGCCAGCATCGGGTCGAGCAGGAGGACGTGGCGGTCGGCGATGTCGTCGGGGAGCTTCGTGTAGTACAGGTGCGGTTGTTTGGTCGTAGGGTCCCGCTGGATCAGGATCTTCCCGATCCTGATCCCGGGTACCACCGCGCGTAATTCGGCCTCCATGCTCTCGCCGGCGCGGATGATCGGCACCGCGCACAGTCCGCCCGCGAAGCGCAGCCCCGGGTAGGTGCTGCCCACGGGGGTGGTGACGTCGTACGGCTCGAAGGGCAGGAGGTTCAGGGCAGCCTCGGTCAGCAGACGGATGATGCGGCCGGTGTAGAAGACGAAGTCCTCGCGGCGGGCGTGGCGGTCGCGGACGACCGTGTGCAGGGCGCGCAGTTGGTCGGTCTGCGGGAGCAGGTGGACGTTGCGGTCCAGGTACGTCTGAAGTGTGGTCGTGGGTGTGGTCGTGGGTGTGGGCGTGGGTGTGGGCGTCGTCGCTGTGACAGTCGTGGGGGCGGTCGCTGTGGTCATGTCGGGCTCCTTCGGGGCGAGTTGGGAGGGGGTCAGTCGACCGGCGGCTGTTCGAAGGTCGCGGGCAGTTCGGGTGTCGCGGTGAACTGGCCTGCGGCGACCCGGTAGATGGACCGGCCGCCCGTGCGGTGCCACATCGCGCGCATCACGTAGACCAGCTTCGGGTTGTGCTCTTCCTCCTCCTCCGCGGCTCGTGCGACCAGCCAGTCCCACTCGCGGGCCCAGCGCGGGTCGCTGACGTCGTCCATGGCCGTGTCGAAGAGGCTGTCGAGTGCCGTCAGTTTTCCGGGCAGGGAGAAGTGGCCGCGGGAGAACAGGACGCCAAGGATGCCGGTCCAGTAGCACTTCACGGCTTCGGGGCGCTGTTCCTCGGGGAGGGCGTCCGCGATGTGCCGCATCGCGTGCAGCGCGGTCATGAGGTGCAGCAGGAGGAAGTCCCCCGGCTCCGCCAGGTAGAGCAGGGTGACCAGGTAGCCGAGCTGGTCCCAACTGGCGTCGGTGTCCTGGTCGTTGACCCAGGTGGGCGTCTCGTAGATCCGGGGGTGGCCCTCGCCGAGCATGCGGTCGATCCGGTGCTGGAGTCCGGACCTGAGCAGCTCGGGGTGGGTGTCGGCCGTCGTGTCGTCGACCAGGTTCTGCACCCAGGCCGCGAGTTGCGGTCGGTTGTCGTCCCAGAAGCGGGCGATGCGCAGCAGCGAGTCCTTGGGCCGCTCCGGGCCGTAGGCGTCCGTGACGACGGTCCGCTCCGGGTGGCAGTCGACGTGGGCGAAGGCCAGGTAGGCGATGCCCTCGATGGCCATCCAGCGGTTGCCGGCGTCCAGTGCCCAGCCCAGATGGATGGTCGCGTGCTGGAGGGCGCCGACCCAGCCGGAGAGCAGGCGCGGCAGGTAGCGCCGTAGCATCTCCGGCATTCCGAGTTCCCGCTCGCGACGGTCGAAGAACTCGCAGAGGGCGGCGAAGTCCTGGCGTTTGCCGATGAGTTGGAGCCAGTTGTCGTCGTCGACGGTCTGCTGGGGTGCCCGGGCGGGCTCCACGGGGCAGCCGTACGGGGTGAGCGTGACGTAGTTGTCGTGGTAGGCCTTGATCCGCTCCGGGGCGATGCCCAGGCCGGCGAGGGCCACGACGGCGTGTTTCACGTGGTTGGTGAGGTGACCGTTGAACTCGATGTGGTGGGTACGGTCGTTCAGCATGTCCTCGACCAGCGTGTTTCCGGCCGAGCTGTGCGAGTCCGAGCTGTTCTCGGCCGGGCTGCTGTAGGGCAGTGTGCCGATGATGTGCGCCACGACCTCGGGGAACGTCTCGGCGACGTACGTCGGGCGGGCGGACTCCAGTTCCGGCCGCTGGTGCACCCCGTAGGTGACCGCGACCGAGGCGATGCCGGCCGCCTCGGCCATCCGCAGGTCGTGGGTGGTGTCCCCGACCATAACGGCGTGTTCGGGGCGGGCGTCGAGCTGTTCGAGGATCCGCAGCCCCGACTCAGGGTGGGGTTTGGGATAGGTGACGTCGTCGGCGCCGATCAGGACGGTGAAGAGGTCGCGCAGGCCGGCCGCGGCCAGCAGTGCGTCGGCGCTGGTGTGGAACTTGCTCGTGGCCACCGTCAGCACGACCCCCGCGCGGCGCAGTGCGTCGAGGCCCTCGGGAACACCGGGGAAGACCAGCGACCGGGCCCGGGGCAGGATGACCGTACGGAACGCCTCCTGGTAGCGGGCGACGCCCTCGGCGACCCGGGGGTCGTCCTGCGGCATCCCCAGCAGCTTGGCGAACGCCTGCTCGAGCGGCAGGCCGATGGTCGCCCGGATGTCCGCCGGATCCCGGGGGTCGGCGCCCATCGTCTCGAAGGCGACCCCGAACGCCTCCACGATCGCCCGCGGTGAGTCGACGAGCGTTCCGTCCAGGTCGAACATCGCCACGCGGGTCACAGCTGCCTCCTGGGGCTGGGCCTGGGTCCGGCCCTGAATGTGGGTCTGGGTCTGGGTCTGAGGGTGGGGCCGAGGGTGGGTTCGGGCTCGGGGCGAGGGCCGGGGCACGGGCTGCGCCGGGTTCACCCGTTCTGCTCGCGTCGGAGACGGGCGTGGGCCGCGGCGAGCCGGCCGCCGACCTCGGCGGTGTGGATGAGGACGGCCATGTTGGCCAGCGCGGACCGTCCTTCGGTGGCGCGGTCCACGGCACGCATCACGTACTTCGTGACCGCGCCGCCCCGCACCCCGTCGGCCGAGGCGCTGTCCAGGGCCGAGGTGATGGCGGCCTCGATGTCCTGTCCGTCGATCGCGTCCTCCTCGCGGGTGGGGCTGGTGATGAGGACACCGCCCGGGTTGCCCAGGGCCCAGTGGGTGTCGACGGCACGGGCGATCAGGGCCTCGTCGTCCAGGCGCTGGGGGGCGCGCAGTCCGCTGGAGCGGCAGTAGAAGGCGGGGAAGTCGTCGTAGCCGTAGGAGATGACGGGGACGCAGTGGGTCTCCAGGAACTCCATGGTCAGGCCGAGGTCGAGGATCTTCTTCGCGCCGGCGCAGACGACGGCCACCTTCGACCGGGTGAACTGGATCAGGTCCGAGGAGACGTCCATGGTGGTCTCGGCGCCGCGATGGACGCCGCCGATGCCCGCCGACGAGAAGAAGGGGATGCCGGCGAGTTCCGCCGCGACCAGCGAGGACGCGACGGTGGTGGCGCCCATGCCGCCCGAGGCGAGGACGGCGGCCAGGTCTCTGCTGCTCACCTTGGGGATGCCGGGGGTGGCGGCGAAGCGCTCGATGTCCGCGTCGGTCATCCCGACCAGGATGCGGCCGTCGTCGATCCCGATGGTCGCCGGCACCGCGCCGCCGGTCCGTACCGCCTCCTCCACCTTGCGGGCGGTCGCCGCGTTGTCGGGGTAGGGGAGGCCGTGGGTGATGACGTTCGACTCCAGGGCCACCACCGGGTCGCCGTCGGCGAGCGCCGCGGCCACCTCGTCGGTGAACACCAGGGGCACCGGACGGTGTCCGCGTGCGGGGAGCGTCATGGAAGGGTCCTTACTGGAGAGGGGGCCGTGGTCGGGGCGGTGATCGGGGTGGAACTGCCGGGGCAGGCAGGTCAGTAGTTGGGCGTCTTGCGCAGCAGGTCCTGCCGGTCGACGATCTCGGGCACGTAGACCCGCTCGTTCCACACGTCCTGGGTGACGGGTTCGAGGGCGATGGAGACGACGTCCTCCCTGCAGCCGAAGGCGTTCCGTACGGCAGCGGTGACCGCGCTGAGCAGTTCGAGTTCCTGCTCCTCGGTGATGGGCACCGGGAAGTGCTTGATGTTGATGTGGGGCACTCCGACCTCCTGGAGAACGGCGCGGGCCACCTGGCCCTGATGCGGGGACGGGGACGGGGACGCGTATGTGGACGGGGCGGGGGCGGTGAGACGGGCGTTGACGAGGGCGGCGAGTTCGGCTGCGTACGGCTCGCGCAGCAGTTCGTAGTGGCCGGCCCGCAGTTGGTGAACGGCGGGCGGGTGGACCGAGAAGCCGCTGCGGCGTTCGCTGCGCTCGATGAAGGAGTAGTTGTCGTCGGAGGCCTTGACCAGCGTCACCGGGGTCTCGAGGCGGCGTCCGGCCAGCTCCTCGAACTCGTAGGTGAAGGAGTAGGTCTGCCGGACGACGCCCGTGACGGCCCGTACGAGGTCCTCGCCGAGGCCCGGGAAGCGGGCGGTGACGAAGGCGACGAAGGTCTCCTCGTCGCGGACGGTCCGCAGGGCCTCGTCCAGTGCCGGGCCGCTGACCGTGCCGGCGAAGACGGAGAAGAGGATGGCGAGGAAGGCCCGGTCACCGAAGTCCGCGCGGCCCGAGGCGCCTTCGGCGTCCTGGGGGCGCAGCCGGGGCTGGCCGGGGGCGACGAGGAACAGGTGCTCCACCTGTTCGCCGGCCTGTTCCAGCTGGTACGCCGCCTCGAAGGCGACCCTGGCGCCGAACGAGTAGCCGCACAGGAGGTAGGGGCCGTGCGGCTGGATCTCCCGGATCGCCTCGACGTCCGCGGTCGCCATCTCACGGACCGTGGCGTACGGGACCTCGCCGCTGTTGATGCCGTACGCCTGCACACCGTGGACGGGCCGGTCGGTGCCCAGGGCGGTGGCCAGCGGGCGCAGGTTCATGGGGTAGCCGCCGAGGCCGGGCCAGCAGTGCAGCGGGGTGCCGGCGCCCTCGGGCTGGAGCGGCACCAGCCGGGTCAGCGGCGCGGCCGTCTCGGCGTCGAGGCGGGCGGCGAGCTTCTCGACGGTCGGGGCCTCGAACAGCACCTGGAGCGGCATCGCCCGGCCGAAGTCCTTGTTCAGCCGGCCCACGAGGGCCACGGCGAGCAGGGAGTTGCCGCCCAGCTCGAAGAAGTCGTCGACGACGGAGACCTGTTCACGCTTGAGCACCGCCTGCCAGACATCACGGACCCGGCGCTCCGAGCGGGTGCGGGGTGCCATGAACGCACGCCCTGACAGGGCCAGTTCGTTCTGCTGGGACGCTTCGAGGGCCTTGTTGTCGATCTTCCCGTTGGCGGTGAGAGGCAGCTGGTCCAGGACGACGATCCGGTTGGGCAGCATGTAGCGGGGCAGCAGCCCGGCCAGGTCCTCCTTGATCAGCTCGGCCGGTCCCTGCATGTGGACCGAGTCCTCCTTCATGTCCTCGCCGCGCCACTGCTCGTCGCTGACGCGCCCGCCGACGAAGAAGTACGACGGTCCCGTGGGCAGCCCGAGGTCGGTGAGGATGCGGCCCAGCCGCTTGGCCGAGGGCAGGTCGTTGCCGGACCTGGAGCTGTAGCCCGACGACATGAAGCCGAGGCCGAGATCGTTCATCTGGAGGCGCTGGAGCTTGCGGCCCAGGTCGAGGTAGTGCCGCCAGGAGTCGGGGCCGGTGGCGACGAGACTGACACCGAAGGCCGCCCGTGCGTAGACCCGCTGGTTGATGGCGATGACATGCTTCTTGAGGACCACGTCCTCGGAGATGTGTACGAGGTCGCCGTCGGCGTACCGGTAATGGCCGGCCGGGAGGCCGTCGACCCGGCCGGAGTGGGCCTGGACGTAGATGTCGAAGGCGTCGCTGTCGCCGTTGCCGCTGTGAGTCTCGGCGTCCTCGGCCGTGTCACGCGGCAGCAGCTCGAATGTGCCCAGGTAGTGGTCCTCCTCGGCGCAGTCGAGGCGGTCCTTGACGGCGGGCCGGTACTCCGCTGCGGCGATGCCGAGGCCGTGGGCCGGCAGCACCTCCTCGAACAGGCCGACCATGTGCCCGGCCTCGATCTCCAGGACCTCGCGGATGTTGTTGCGGTAGACCGGCTCGATCGCCCGGTGCTTGCCGAGGAAGTGGACCCTCGCGTGGGGTGCCTGGGGTGCCTGGGGTGCCTGGGGTGCCTGGGGTGCCTGGGGGGCTCGCGTGTCCGGGAGGGGCGGGCCGATGAGCACCAGGTGGTGGTGGAGCGGGTGGTAGTAGTACAGGCCCGCGGGGATCTCGCCCACTCCGCTGAGCTCGAGGTACAGCTGCGTGGCGTAGAGGGAGCCGGGGGAGGCGTAGGCGTACTTGGGCAGCAGCCGCTGGTCGCTGACATGGTGGCCGAATTCGCGCAGGATCGCGCCGAGTTCGGCCCGGCTCAGGTCGGCGGGGGTGCGCGCGGGGAGCTGCGCCCGGGCGGGCGGGTTCAGCAGCCGCAGGATGTCCTCCCGGCCGACCGCCCCGCCCTCGTAGAAGCGGTAGGTCTTGCGGGCGAAGGCACGGGCACGCTGCTCGGGGGTGGCCTCGGCGCCGGGGAGTTCGACCACCGGCCGGCCGTCGAGCTCGGCGGTGTCACGGGAGCCGGAGTGCGACAGCTGGGCCCTGACCTGGAGTCTGCTGCGCTTGGACTGGTGGTGGGAGCCATGGTTGCCCTGGTCCATCAGGGCGGCTTCCTTGGGGTTGAGTTCGACGAAGGCGACCAGGTTCTGGAACCCGGTGGCGTCGTCGTCGCGCAGCAGGACGGCCGCGCCGCGCACCCAGTCGTGGGTCTCGATCGTCTGGCGTATCTCGTCCAGTTCGACCCGGTAGCCACGGAGCTTGACCTGGTTGTCGGCGCGGCCGACGAACTGGACGGTGCTGTCGGCGTTGAAGTGGGCCAGGTCGCCGGTGCGGTAGAGGCGGGCTCCGGGGGCGGCGGAGAAGGGGTCCTCGACGAACCGGTCGGCGGTGAGGTCGGGGCGGCCGAGATAGCCGCGGGCCACCTGGATTCCACCGATGTGCAGTTCGCCGATCTCGCCGATCGCGACGGGCTTCCCGTTCGGGTCCAGGATGTGGAACGTGGTGGCGCTCACGGGTGTGCCGATCGGCATGGTGCGCGGTCCGTCGTCCACCGCCGCACGGTCCACGACGAAGGCGGAGGCGTTGATGGTGCACTCGGTGGGGCCGTAGAGGTTGACCAGGCGGGTCGCCGGCATCGTGTCGAGGCACTGGGCGGCGAGGCTTCGGGAGAGCGCTTCGCCGCCGCTGAAGATGTGGCGCAGCGAGTGGCAGCCGGCGAGGTCCTCGGTGTCGAGGAGCGCCTGGAGGAGGGTGGGGACGCACTGGAGAGCGGTCACGCCGTGCCGCTCGATGGTCGCGATGATCGCCGCGGGGTCGCGGTAGACGCCGGGGGCTCCCATCACCACCGTGCTTCCGCAGGCGGGGGCGAGGATCTCCCACTGCGCCGCGTCGAAGCTCATCGGTGTCTTCTGCAGGATGATCTCGCCGGCGTCGATTCCCTGGTCGTCGTGCAGCCAGCGCAGCTGGCTGACGATGCTCCGGTGCTCGACCATCACACCCTTCGGCTTCCCGGTGCTGCCGGAGGTGTAGATGACGTAGGCGAGGTCGTCGGGCCGGGGCCGGCCCCAACTCCTTCCCCCACCCTTTTCTCCGAATTCCTGCCCGCCCTTTTCCCCGCCCTTTTCCCCGCCCTTTTCCCCGCCCTCTTCCCTGTCCATTTCCGATGTCCGGAACACCTCGTCGAGGGTGACGGTGCGGACTCCGGGCGGGGACAGTTCCTGAAGGGCGGGCCTGAGTAATTCCTGGGTGAGGACGATTTCCACTCCGGCGTCCGCCATCATGTACGCGATCCGCTCTTCGGGATATTCGGGGGAGAGTGGCACGTAGGAGCCGCCGGCCCACAGAATTCCCCAGATGTTCGTCATCAGGTCGAGCGACGGTTCCATGAACACACCGACGCGGCTGTCCCGGTTGACGCCGGCCCGCCTCAGGAAGGTTCCCAGCTCCTGGCTGCGGCTCACGAGCTGTGCGAATGTCAGGCTCTCGGTCTCGTGGACGACGGCGATCCGGTCCGGGGAGAGGCGTGCCTGTTCGGCGATGAGGTCGGTCAGGCAGGTGGTGGCGAGACGATTACCGGGCATCACATCTGTGCTCACTGGTTTCCCTTTTCCGCATGATTTGGGCATGGCTGGAGAAACGATGGTTCTTGTGGTGCGAGTGCTGGTGCGGTTTTCGGAATTTCTCGCCGGCCACTGTGTGGGGCGGCTTCTGCAGCAGTTGTGCGCGAACCGAATTGTGCGGGGCAATCTTTCTGCTGCGTACTTGCTAAATCGTAGAACTATTTTCGCCGTACAGTCAATGGGGTTTTGTTTTTCAGCCGATCTGGCGATTTCGGCCGGCCAGCAGGCCTGCCGCGATCTGGACCAGGGTCAGCAGCAGGATGAAGGACAGCGGGAGCCGCCAGCCGCCCGAGTGGTCGTAGAGGACGCCCACGGCGACGGGCCCGGGGATCGACAGCAGATAGCCGAAACCCTGCACGAAGCCGGAGAGACGGACGACGGCGGTGCCGTCCCGGCCCCGCATGCCGATCATCGTCAGGGCCAGTGGGAAGGAACAGTTGGCCACGCCCAGGAGGAACGCCCAGAGCCAGGGCGCGGTGGCCGGATCGGCCCAAAGCCCCGCGTATCCGGCCAGGCCGCACACGCCGATGGCCGCGGCGATCCCGCTCTGGTGGCTCAGTTTCCCTGCGACGGCGGACAGGGCGAAGGACAGGGGTACGCCGAGCAGTGAGGTGCCCGAGAAGAGCAGGCCCGCGGACTGCGCGGAGAGTCCGGCGTCGCGGAAGATCTGGGGCAGCCAGCCGATGATGATGTACGCGGAGCTGGCCTGCAGCCCGAAGTAGGCGGTGAGCGCCCACGCGGTGGGGTCTCGGGAGAGCCGGACCGGGGCCGGGGCCTGCTGCGGGGCGTTCGCGTCCGCCCTGCCCGTGTCCGGTGGGGGCCGGCGGCGGGCGAGGGCCAGCCAGGGGGGCACGGCCATGGCGGCCAGGACCGACCAGGCCCCCAGTCCGTACCGCCAGTCGCCGCCGAACGCCTCGGTCAGCGGGACGGTCACGGCGGCGGCGGACGAGGCGCCGGCGTTCAGCGCCATGGAGTACAGGCCGGTCATCGCGCCCACCCGGTCGGGGAAGCGTTCCTTGACGACTGCCGGAAGCAGCACGTTGGCGATGGCGATGCCCGCGAGCGAGAGGGCGGTCAGCGCGACGAACAGGGCGGCGTCGGTTGCCAACGGCCGTAGCGCGAGGCCTGCCGTGAGTACCGCTGCCGCGGCGGCGATGGCGCCGGCCGCGCCGTAGCGCCGGGCCAGCAGCGGGGCCGCCGAGCCGACCAGGGCGAAGCACGCGGCGGGGATGGAGGTCAGGACCCCGCTCAGTGTGCCGCTCATGGAGAGGCTGTCGCGGACCTCTTCGAGGACCGGCCCGAGGCTGGTGACGCCCGGCCGCAGGTTCAGCGCCGCGAGTACGAGCGCCGCCACCGCGAGGCCGCTCACTTTGCGGGAGGTGCTGAGGGGAGCGTGGGGGGTGGGTCGGCCGGGTCGACTGGATCGACTGGATCGACTGGGGTGCGAGGCGTGCCGGTTGAGCTCACTCTTCGACATAGGCCCTATCGTAGACTCATCCTACGACTCTATGTCTAGTGGTTCGACGGTAGAGTCATGGGATGAGTCTATGAGTCTCAGAGGGGTTCATTGGGTGAGAGCCGTCATAGACTGATGGGATGACAATGGATCCCGTTCGCCGACAGGCGCTTTCCGACCAGGTGATCACCCGGCTGCGGCGGCAGATCACCTCCGGCGCCTGGGCCGTCGGCTCCCGCATCCCGACCGAGACGGAGCTGGTCGAGCAGCTCGGCGTCGCCCGCAACACGGTCCGTGAGGCCGTCCGGGCTCTGGCGCACACCGGCCTGCTGGAAATCCGCCACGGTTCCGGGTCCTACGTACGCGCGACCAGTGAACTCGCCGGCATGATGCGGACCCGCTTCGAAAAGGCGCGGCGGGAGGATGTCACCGACGTCCGCAGCGCCCTGGAGATCCGTGCGGCTCGGCTGGCCTGCGACCGTCGTACCCCGGAGGATCTGGAGCGGCTCGAACTCCTGCTGCAGCAACGGCAGGAGGCCTGGTCGGCCGGGGACCGGGTCGGCTTCGCGAACGCCGACGTGGCCTTCCACCTGGCCGTCGTCACCGCGTCCCACAACACCGTGCTGGCCGAGTTGCACGCGGACCTCGGCGAGGTGATCCGGGACTCGCTCCTCGACCACTTCGGCGACACGCTGCGCCCCGAGCAGTTCCAGGACCACGCCCGCCTCGTCGAGGCGATCCGCGAACGCGACAGCGACCGGGCGGCGTACGAGTCGGGCTCCTACATGGACTGCGCACCCGCAGAGAAGTACGAGTGACGTCACATACGAGTGACGGTCACCGTTCTCGCGGGCAACTACGAGGACGGGGGCGCCCGGTGACCAGCACCGGGCGCCCCCGTCATTCGTACAAGAGTGATCGGCGTGCTACTCAAGACCTTCGGCATGATCAAGGCCATCGATTCCCCTGGGGGCGACATGGCATGGTCTGAATGCGTGGTGGTGCGAGATGGCGTGCGGCTTGTCTGCCGGGACTGGGGCGGGCTTGGACGGCCCCTCGTGTTGCTGCACGGCCTGGCCGGTCACGCGGGTGAATGGGACGTGCTGGCACGGAGGCTGAGCCCCGGATACCGGGTCGTCGCGGTCGATCAGCGCGGACACGGCTCCAGCGAGCGCCATCCCCGGGACGTCTCCCGCGCCGCCTACGTCGCCGACGTCGTCGCCGTTGCCGATCAACTGGCGCTGCAGCGGCCCGTCCTGGTCGGCCAGTCGCTGGGCGGACACACCGCCATGCTCACCGCCGCCGAGCACCCCGGCCTCGTCCGCGCGCTCGTGCTGGTCGAGGCCGGCGCCGGCGGTCCGAACCCGAACGGCCCCGAGGACATCGGCAGTTGGCTCGACTCGTGGCCGACACCATTTCCCTCACGCGATGCGGCAGCCGCATTCCTTGGCGGCGGACCGGTGGGCGCAGGCTGGGCAGCCGGACTGGAAGAACGCGACGACGGCTGGTGGCCTCGCTTCGACCGAGACGTGATGGTCCGCTCGCTGGCGGAGAACGCCCAGCGTTCCTTCCGGAACGAATGGACGCAGGTCGCATGTCCCACGCTGGTCGTCCTGGCCCAATCCAGCTTCATCCCGGCCCAGGAAGCCGACGAAATGCTCAGGCAGCAGCCCGCCACCATCGCCATGAGCATCCCCGGCACCGGCCACGACCTGCATCTGGAACAGCCTGAGATCCTGCACAGCGCACTGTTGGGCTTCCTCGAGGGCCGCGCCTGAAACTCCTACGCGGTCACAACGACACCCAAGTCAGACTCCGCCCATGGACACCGATCCACAGACCTTGACAATTACCCAACTACTGAGTCAGAGCTTCTCGATGACGAAGTCGACGCACTTCGTCAGTGAGCTCTTTCCATCATCGGCCTGAGCTCGCCAGATGCAGGGTCAGGACGGCTTGGACCAGGCTTGTGATGCGGGTGGTCGAGCACCGCAGTTTGCGGAGGAGTCGCCAGGACTTGAGGGCGGCGACGGCCTGCTCGACCAGGGCCCGGATCTTGGCGTGGGACCGGTTGACGGTCCTCTGACCGTCGGAGAGCGTCTCCCAGCGTCCCCAGTACGGAACGCGGACTGTGCCTCCGGCACCTCGGTATTATCTATCTGCCGGGGTGGAGTTGACTCAGTTCCTCAAGACCCAGGTCGGTGGCCTGCTCGCGAGGGACTTTCTCCACCTCGACACCATCGGCCTGCACTGCTTGTACGCCCTGCTCGTCAAGGCATCGTGGGAACCATGCCGACGGGCGCCCCTCGGCATCGGAGTCCGCCGATCATTCCAGGCGACAGTCCGGACCAGCGGGTGGCACCATGCGGCCATGTGCGAAGACTGCCTGGCCGGCTACACACGCTGTGTCCGCGTCACCGCTGATGCCACCGACGCGTACCGCCAGGCCATGCGGCTGTGCGCGCTGATGGAACACCGCGGCGAGGAAGCGGAACTGCTGACGCTCCTGGAGAACGTCGACGAGGTCCGCCGAATGGCGACGGCGCTGCCGAACTCCCGCTTTGTGCACCGCCCTTACCCTGGCGCCCGACCCTCTTGCGGCGCCGACGGCTGCGAACCGGACGTGCCGGTCATGGACGACCGTGAACTGGAGGCACACCTGCCGCTCGAGATGTCGGCACGGTTCGCACCGGGGACGGCCGAGGACCGGGTCATCGCGGCACTGGGCGACAACGGCAACGCGGTCTTCCTCGTATGGCCGGGCCGCTGGCCGGACAGACCCGAGCACGGCCTGCACGGCTTCCACCACGACGCGGTACAGGTCGCCTTCCGCGGCGACCACTCCGACCCTGCACTGCCGTCCGGCCGACACGCGGTCCACGTCCACGTGTCCAAGGAGTCCGGCCACCGCGGCGTCGAGTATCTGGCTGCGCAGGCGGGCGTCCACCCGTGACCAACTCGGCGCTCGTGCACGCCGCCGTCCGGTCCGCATCACCGCACTCGTCCAAGCCGCCCTCGCCCTACATCTGACCAGCTCTGCGTGAAGTTGGACAGAGCTCAGTGCCTCGACGTCCGCGGGGTCGATCGCCGGGAACATCGCCACGCGGAACTGGTTGCGGCCCAGCTTCGGTAGGGCTCCGTGTCGACGATGCCGTTGGCGCGCAGGACCTTGGCGATGGCGGCATCGTCGATCTCGTCCGCGAAGTCGATCGTGCCGATGACCTGCGAGCGCTTCGCGGGCCAACTGGACCGGCCATGGCGCAAGAACCTGCGGGCGCGGCTGCACGGTCTTGCTGATGAGGAGTAATTGTGGGAGCCGGTGCGCGGCTGCTGGAGTTACCGCCCACGTGGCACGTCGGCCCCATCGATGTCGGAAGGTTCGGGGAATGAACGATGGACTTCGGGTCGCCACCGCCAGGACGTCGACTCCCGGTCATTTGCTACGCGGCAACCGCTGACGAGGCGTTGGAACAGCGCGATGAGACGTACGGATGACCTGGAGAGTCCACCCACAGTGGGTCCCCGAGCGGTTGCCTATGGAGGGCATCGTCCTGCACGTCAACAGGGAGATGATCAGGTCACGAGCTGTTGGCTACAACTCACGCCACTCGCCCAGAGGGACGGCCGCCCACGTCTGGGTGAAGTCGTGCACCAGGCCCCACGCCCGATCGGTGTCCAGGACAAAGTCGCCCGTGAACACGGCGAGGTCGTCCATGATCGGGACTTCGACCTCGGCATCCGAGGGCAGGGTGCCGTCTCCTACAAGCAGCGACATCCTCTCGGTGTCACTCATCAGATGGACGACCGCGTGATCACCTCGGAAGGCCAGTACCAGCACCGGGAACTCCTTGTTCGGCGACCGAACCTCGACGTACCCCCGGCCGCAGGAACGCAGATCGTTGAAGCGGTCCGACAGGTCCTTCACCTCTGAACGTCTCTCCACCGGATGGAAGAGCCCAGATTCCGGCGATGTCGCCGCCCACGTCACGCTCATCCAGCCACTCTCCCCCACACAAGCCGTCGCCCGCGATCCAGGGCCGCGTTCCCACGCTCCACCACGGCAGGACTATGGGGACTGGGCCGCGTGATCGTGTTACGAGCTCTACGAGCGGCGCCGATCTGGCCTGATCAGCAACTTCAAGATGTCCTGGCTTTCACTGAATGAAGTGGTCGAATTCTCCGGCTTTGGCGCCCGTGAGCATGGCCTCCATCTCGGAGCGGGAGAAAAGGAGAGCGGGGCCGTTGGGGGCCTTGCTGTGGCGGATGGCGATGGCATCCTCGTAGGCGGCGAATTCGACGCAGTCACCATCGTGCCCGGAGGTGGACGACTTCTGCCACGCGATGGCCAGGGTAGAGGCGTCCGAGATTATGTGATGCGACATGCAGGCTCATCCTTTGCGGTAGTTTTTAAGGTGACTTTCTATGAGCTTCAATGAATCGGCCCCTCTGAGGGATTCCGACATCATGAGCCGGTTGAAAACTCTACTGTAGGCCCGAACTTCTCCGGGTTCCTCCAGGAAGCGGGTGCCGGTCAGCCCCTCAAGGTAAACAATGTCGGGCTCCCATTGTTCTGGGAACGAGAGGACGACGAATGGGCCGAACAGGGCTGCATGGGATGCTGACGACTCTGGCAGCACGTGAATGTTGATCGTTCCTGGGTATTCTTTGGCCAGGGTCAGCAGGTGTTCGAACTGGGCGGCCATCACGGCGGGTCCGCCGACTGTGTGCCGGAATACGGACTCCGAGATGACACCCCAGAAGACCAAGGGATTCGGTCGATCGAATACTTGTTGTCGCCTGTCCCGAATGGCGAGCCGTTCGTACTTCTCTTCCTCGTCCATTTCAGGAACCAGTTGGCTGATCACTGCCGCCGCATAGTCGTGCGTCTGCAACAGTCCTGGAATGAGAGTGGTCTGGGCGTTGTACGCGTCCGACGCGTCTGACTCGTAACCGATGTAGTCGGCGTACATGGCGCTCACGACCGAGCGGATGTCGGTCTCCCAGCCACGAACATTGCCTCGCCTGCGCAGGTCGGACACGTATGTGCGCAGGCCCTGATCCTTGACGCCGTATCGGCCGAGAAGTACGTCCAGGTCCTCGACGCCGATGCCCAGCCGGCCGGACTCGATACGAGACAACTTGGACTCGGACCAGCCGAGTTCGCCCGCCACTGAGCCCTGGCTGCCGTGAGCACCCTCCTCGCGCAGTCCTCGGAGGATGGACCCGAGTCGCACTTGGCGTGCAGTCGGCTGCAGTATCCGGCGCGTCGCCACGTGGCGCCCCCTTCCTGGTTCGACCAGCGATAGCAGCGTGCCGGAGGCCTGTCTGGCGGGCAACTCGGCAACCACTCGAACGAGTTGGAAGTGGGTTGCAGGGTTGCAACCGCTTGCGGCAGGGGTGCAGGGTTGCAAATCAAGTGCTCCGTCGTCGAGTGCTCACCTCCGTCCTGACGTGCCCTCCAAGGGGGATGCCCGTATGCCCGACGTGATCGCACAACTCAACTACCCCACCACCACGCGCTCCGTGGGACGAGCCCGCGCGGACTGTCGGGACCTTCTCGCGTCCTGCTGTCTCCCCGAGGCTCAGGACTTCGTGGACGACGTGGTGCTCATGGTCAGCGAGTTGATGACGAATGCCGTGACCCACGGGCGCGTACCCGGCACATCTGGTCGGCATGTCCGCATGGCCATCGAGAAGACGGGAGACGTCATCCGCGTCGAGGTGCGGGACACCCAGAGCGACAAGCAGCCGCGCCTGTGCGAGACGAGCGAGGGCGCCGGCGGCAGGGGCCTCGTGCTGGTCGACGCCCTGTCGGACGCCTGGGGCGTGAGCCCGGAAGTCATCGGAAAAACCGTCTGGGTCGAGAAGAGGCTCGACCGGTGACGGTGCTTGTCGGTTCGGGGGGTGTGGTCCTGTG
Organism: Streptomyces sp. NPDC047042; assembly: GCF_040644035.1. Classification (NCBI taxonomy): domain Bacteria; kingdom Bacillati; phylum Actinomycetota; class Actinomycetes; order Kitasatosporales; family Streptomycetaceae; genus Streptomyces; species Streptomyces sp. NPDC047042. Next base: position 93,489 of record NZ_JBEYVP010000010.1, read on the forward strand.
GGTCCTTCTGATCCTGGGCGTTGCTCGTGCCGCGCGTACGCGTCCGCCGCAGCGGGGCGGGTTCAACGCGCAGGCGCCCGACCTCGACGAGGCCCCACGGCAGCCGGACCCGTACGTGGGGCCCCTGCTCAGCCCTGCCAGGGCACGTTGGTATCGCTGGTGGAGGTGTTCGGAGCGCCAACGAGCAGAGAGCGGACGAGGCTTGCCACTCCTCGCCTCCGAGTCCTGCTGGGAGCCTACGGCCCGGCCCTCGTTCCGCGAGGGGGCGGCAGTGCGCAATGAACAGCTTGAGGACGTAGGTGGCTTGGTGCGGTTTTACGTCATGGTGCACACGGCGGAAGAACGGCGATCACGCGCAGTGCCCACCGAGCGCGAGAGCGAACCTGTCTCGGTCGGAAAGTCACTGGCTTCCCGGTCCCCCGTGCGGTGAGATTTCTGATGTGACGCTTCACCAAGATGAGATCCCGGTCGACGAGACGTTGGTCCGGTCGTTGCTGAAGGCACAGCGCACAGAATGGGCCGATCTACCGTTGTCGCCCGCAGGTGCGGGCACGGACAACACCATGTACCGGCTGGGCGATGATCTGCTCGTGAGGCTTCCACGAACTGCCGACAAGGGACAGTCCGTGCGGAAGGAACAGGAGTGGCTTCCTCGCCTGGCGCCCCTCCTTTCACGTCCGATTCCCCAGCCCGTCCACGCGGGAACACCAACCGACGCCTTCCCCTTGGTCTGGTCGGTCCACCGTTGGATCGACGGTGCCGAAGCCGGCCCGGGCACCGTCCAGGACTGGGCCGCCTTCGGAGTCGACCTGGCGGCGGTCGTGCGGGAACTCCACGGCATCGACCTCATGGGAGCGACACGCGCAAATGGACTCAGTTGGTACCGCGGAGGCGCCCTGGGGCCCTGCGATCAGTGGATCGCCGGGTGTCTCGACGATTGCCGAACCAAGCTGGGTTCTGAGCTCGACGTTGACTCTCTGAAACAGTTGTGGCGAGCCGCGCTCGCACTGCCCGAGGCCTCAGGACCTCACGTATGGCTCCATGGCGACCTCAAACCGACCAACCTCCTGGTCCGGGACGGCAAGCTCCACGCAGTCATCGACTTCGGAGGACTTTCGGTCGGCTTTCCCGACGCCGAGCACTCCACGGTCTGGGACCTGCCGCCACAGGCACGGCAGGCCTACTGGGACACCCTGAACCTCGACGATGTGACCTGGACCCGTGCCCGAGCCTGGGCGATCGCGGTGGGTGTCAGTGGAATCTCCTATTACTGGCACACCTTCCCCGCCTTCGTCGCCGAGTGCCGAGACCGACTTCGGGCAGTCCTCACCGATGCTGCTGCGCGGTGAGTGGCCCACCGTCCGGGAAGCGAAAGGGGGGCGCCCGGTGACCAGCACCGGGCGCCCCCGTCATTCGTGGAGCAGGTCGGGAAACTCGATGGTCAGAGCTTCTCGATGACGTAGTCGATGCACTTCGTGAGCGCCTCGACGTCCGTCGGGTCGATCGCCGGGAACATCGCCACGCGGAGCTGGTTGCGGCCCAGCTTGCGGTAGGGCTCCGTGTCGACGATGCCGTTGGCGCGCAGGACCTTGGCGATGGCGGCGGCGTCGATCTCGTCCGCGAAGTCGATCGTGCCGATGACCTGGGAGCGCTTGGCGGCGTCGGTGACGAACGGGTTCGCGTGCTTGGACTCCTCCGCCCAGGTGTAGAGGCGGGTCGAGGAGTCCTTCGTACGGGCCGTGGACCAGGCCAGGCCGCCCTGGCCGTTGATCCACTCCAGCTGCTCGTTGAGGAGGAACAGGGTGGCCAGCGCCGGGGTGTTGTACGTCTGGTTCTTGCGGGAGTTGTCGATCGCCGTGGGGAGACTGAAGAACTCCGGGATGTGGCGGCCCGACGCGTGGATCCGCTCGGCACGCTCGATCGCGGCCGGGGAGAACACGCCGATCCACAGGCCGCCGTCGGAGGCGAAGGACTTCTGCGGGGCGAAGTAGTAGACGTCCGTCTCGGCGATGTCGACCGGGAGGCCGCCGGCGCCGGAGGTGGCGTCGACCAGGACCAGGGACCCGGAGTCCGCGCCCGCGACACGCTTCAGCGGGGCCGCGACACCCGTCGACGTCTCGTTGTGCGTGAAGGCGTACACGTCGACGCCCGCCTCGGCCTGCGGCTCGGGGTGCGTGCCGGGGTCGGAGGAGATGACGGTGGGGTCGCCCAGCCAGGGGGCGAGCTTCGACGCCTTCGCGAACTTCGACGAGAACTCGCCGAAGGTGAGGTGCTGCGACTTGTTCTCGATCAGGCCGTGCGTCGCGACGTCCCAGAACGCGGTGGAGCCACCGTTGCCGAGGATGACCTCGTAGCCCTCGGGGAGCGAGAACAGCTCACTGATGCCCTCGCGCACCTTGCCGACCAGGTTCTTCACCGGGGCCTGGCGGTGGGAGGTACCGAGGAGGGAACTACCGGTGGCGGCCAGCGCGTCCAGCGCCTCCGTCCGCACCTTGGAGGGGCCCGCGCCGAAGCGTCCGTCGGCGGGCTTGATGTCAGCGGGGATCTGGATGTCAGCCACGGGCGCGAGCCTATCGGCTCCGCGAAACCTGGGCGAAATGTCGTCCGTCGGATGAGACGGAGGTCCATGAGACCGTGGGCGATTGGACTGCGGTCAGCGTGAGTGGGTGCTGTCCGTGTCGTCGTCCGGGTCGATGTCCCGGGCCCGGTCGCTCATCTGGTCCCAGAAGCGGCGCATGCCGGCCGTGGGCACCCTGCGCTGCCAGGCGGCCTCCCGGCGGAAGCGCAGGGACGCCCACGCCCAGGGCTGCCACTTCTTCAACAGGTCGCGCTGGTGCAGACAGAAAACCTCGCTGAACTCCATCCGAAGGTTCTCCACCTTGGCCGGGTACGGGCACATCTTCATCCGGCACTCGTCCGTGCAGCTGGACCCGGGCTGAGACGCCCGTTCCGCCCCTCGGACAGGGTTCAGCCGGGTGCGGTCCTTCCGTACGCAGGAGGGCAGCTGGGACGGCTCGCGGGCACGGAGTTCCAGGATGCGGAACAGGTCCTTGGGCCGGTACGAGCGTTCGCCGAGCACCAGCAGCAGGAGTACGTCCGCCAGCAACTGCTGTGCCGTGGGGTCCAGGGTGCTCCACCCGGTGGACGGCGGTATCCACAGGTTGTGGGCCCGCTGCTCCCCGGGCAGCCCGACCTCGGTGCCGATGCAGGAGGCCAGCGCCGCCTCGTCGATCCACAGGAACCGCTCGGGCCGCCGGGTCTGCAGCGCGCGTACGGCCAGCTTCGCGGCGCCCGCGACCAGGGGGTGCTCGGCCCGGTTGCCCTCGCCCAGCGCCAGCCACTCCTTCACCTGGCCCGCGGGGTCCGACCCGTGGCCTCGGATCGGCTGGTCGGCGTTGACGTCGTCGGGCAGGCTCCACAGCGTCAGGGCGTGCAGAAGCGTCAGGCGCGTGTACCAGAACGTGCTCTGGGTCAGCAGCTCCTGGGCCTGCTTGACGAGGAACTCGCGGGCGCTCCGGTTGAACCGGGGGCCGGGCCGTCGGTTGGCGGCGTACTTGAATCCCTGGGCCAGCGCCACGCCCAGGCCGATGGGGGCGCCGGGGCCGTCCTGGAGGATCTCGGCGTCGGGTTTCTCCCCGGTCGCCACCCGGACCCAGTTGGCCAGGTCGTCGCGGGGACTGGCGAGGTGACGGGACATCATCGAGGAGTCGACCAGCAGCGGGAGCAGCCAGGCCCGCATGGTGTTGCAGGCCCAGTTCCCCTTCTCCTCCAGGGCCTCCTCCTCGGCGCTCCTGCGTTCCTTGCGTTCCCTCTCCTCCGCCAGGTCCCGCTGCGACCGGCCGTCGTTCCTGGCCGCGTCTTCGGGGCAGGGCTTCATCTCCTGGCCGTTGCACCGACGTCGGGTCACGAGCGACAGCGACGCACAGGGTGCGGAAAGTCTGGCGCAGAGCGCCTGGTACGCGGGTTCGCCACCCGCCCCGATCTCCTTGACCAGCGCCTCGCGCACCCCGCGGTCCGTCTCCCTGCGCCCGATCCGGTACAGGACGCCGTACGGCGGGTACGCCGGGTGCTCGTACTCCGGGTTGCGGCTCTGGGCGGCGGCCACGCGGCGTACGGCCGTTCCGCACTGTCTCACCAGGGCGAGCTTCGCCTCACGCAGCCTTGTCGGGTCCTCGTCCTGGCCCAGACGTTTCCAGTCGTCCAGGATCTCCGAGATGAGGTCGTGCTGCTTCGGAGCGGATCCGACGCTGTCGATCTCGACGGCGGCGCCGTAGATCTCGAGCGACCTCAGCCGCGGACTGCCCCGCTCATCGGGCTCCCCGTTACTGCTACTGGTACTGCTACTGCTACTGGTCTCTGTGAGCTGTTCGGCGGTTCTCCGGGCGCGTTCCGCGTCGGTCAGCAGGTTCTTCGCCTGCCGCTTGAGCAGCTCGCACATCAGGTAGACGGGGCATTGCCGTTCGCCCTCCGGGGCCTCCCGGCAGGTGCATCTCCCCTTCTGCGAACGGGAGTACAGCGTGAGAGCGATGAGCAGTTCCCGTCCGCCCCGCCGCAGAGCCCGGGTGAGGTGGGTGGCCGGCGTACCGTCGATCGCCGAGTTCTCGAACATCTTGTCGAGGAAGCGGGATCCGAGGTAGGCCTGCACGATGCTGTGCTGAAAACGGACCTTGTCACCGTCCTCGTGGACCAGCCCCATCCGGGTGCCCCAGGTCGCGGCGATCCGGACGTCCACCCTGGGGCCCATCCACCAGCCGGTGCGGTCCCCCGTTTCCTGGCAGGGGTGTTCGCGGCCCGGCCGGGACGGCGTCCAGCGCAGATCCGCCATCCGCTGGTCCAGTTTCTGGGCGACCCGCCGGTTCCACTCCTGGTCCGAGGTGAGGTCCGCCAGCTTGACGTCGGCGCTGTCCGAGGCCAGGCCGATGCACGCCAACGCGGAGACGTACTCCACGACCGCCAGCCTTGTGTCGTGGTCGATGGGCAGTTCGGGGTGGACGTCCCCGTCGACCAGCGCGTGGATCCACGTCTCCATGAGTTCCGCCCGCAACTGCCAGCTGTCATGGAGCTGGAGGTCCACATCCCCGCCGCCGGTCCACAGCGGTTCCAGCAGGTCCTTGCTGTGCAGATCCTTGGCGATCTTGAGGTAGATGGGGGACTCCGCCATGTTGGTGGCTTCCACGATCCGGTCGAGCAGCGTCGGATCGGAGCGCCAGCTGCCACTGCGGGCGATGTAGCGCAACGCCGCCTCGTTGCTCAGCGGCTCCAGTTCCGAGACGGCCGCCTGCATCGCGCGCAGCGGGTCGTGCGGCCGGGAGGCGATGACCAGCGGCAGCCCGTCCTGTCCTGCCCTGCGTATCGCGTCCCGGATCAGGTTGTCGCGCCGGCCGCTCATGTGGTCCTGGCCGAACGCCTCTTCGAGTCCGTCCGCGAGGACCACGATCCGGTCGGCGCGCTGCCTGAGCCACTTCCAGATCCGGTCGATCTCGCCCTCCGACCGCACCTTCGACCCGACGATGTCGCGGAAACGCGCGAGCGCCATCTCGTCGAAGTCCAGTTTCTCCTCGCCCTGGGCGTCACGCAGCCGGATCGGGATGGGAACGGCCCCGGTGGCCGCGAGTTTCTGCGCGAGCCGAACCAGCAACGCCGTCTTGCCGACACCGACGCCTCCGACGATGACGTGGGGCCGTCGGACCTTCTTGTCGCCCAGGTTCGTCATGATGGCGTTGCAGAGCTGGTCGCGTCCGACGACCTCGCCCATCAGGCTTCCCGCGGTCTGCACGAGCCGGCCGGGCTCGCGCCTGGCCTGGTACGTACAGAACCGGCGGACCTGCCACAGCCGCCAGGACAGGAACAGCAACGTCGAGGCGGCGAGTACGAGTACGGGCAGCACCACGCTGCTGAGCGCGTTGCACGAGGCGGCATGGCCGTCGGCGCAGACCCGCAGGCGTTTGACGTCCTTCACCAGCCATGAGACCCGGAAGAGGTCCAACACCGCGACGAAGCACCCCAGGAGAAGTGCCGCCGTCAACAAAGCCACCACCGCGACGAACACCGTCGTCCACGGCGGATTCCACCACCGTCTGGGGCGAGTGACACCCCGCCGAATCAGCCACCGACCGCGGAGATGCCAGAAGGCGGCGACGAACGGGCGTCGGCCGTGTGCCCACAGTTCCCGGAAGGGGCCTCCCTCCGGCGGGCCGGTGACGACCCTGACCCTGCGCTGGTGGAGTTCGTATCCCATGGACCACCACTCCCGGAGGGATCATCCCTTTCCCCAGTGCACCAGCCCCCACCTGTCCCCGCCACTCGGCGGACAGGGCGCGCCCCCGCTCGAAAGTGTCGTGAACCTGATCCCCGTCCCTTGGCAAGTACTGGGTGAACCCTGTCCAATCCCCGTACCCCTCCGACGACACGGACCGTCCATGACTGATTCCCTCTGCCGGCCCTCACAAGGGGCCGGTGCGGAGGCGGACGCCGTGCTGATCGCGGCGTCGCTCGACGAACCGGAGCGCTTCGCGGCGCTCTTCGACCAGTACGCGCCCGCCATCCATCAGTACGTCGCCCGGCGGCTCGGTCATGACGCGGCCGACGACGTCACCGCCGAGACCTTCCTGACCGCCTTCCGCATACGCGCCCGCTACGACAGCGAGCGCGCCGGTGTCCGCCCCTGGCTGTACGGCATCGCGGCGAAACTGATCAGCCGGCATCGCCGTGAGGAGGTGAGAGCGCTGAAGCTCCTCGCCCGTACCGGACACGATCCCGTGGCCGAGACCTGGACCGACTCGGCCGACGACCGGGTCACCGCGCAGGCCGCCTCCCGGCCACTGGCCAAGTCGTTGGCCAGGCTCTCCGAGGGCGACCGGCACGCACTACTGCTGTTCGCCTGGGCCGAGTTCAGCTACCTCGAGATCGCCGAGGCGCTGGACATCCCGGTGGGCACCGTCCGCTCCCGGCTCAACCGGGCCCGTCGCAAGCTGCGCGCGTCGGCCGGCGCGCACAGCCCCTTCAGCGAAACGTTCGAACCGCACGCACCCGAAGGCGACCTCACATGAACGACCTCTCCGATTTTCCCGAAGTGCCCGCACTGCGTGAGATGCGTTCCGATGTGCCCCTGCCCACCCCTGAACACCTGGCCCCGCAAAGGAAGTTGCTCACGGCGGCGTTCCGCGAGGAAACCGCCGTCGGAGCCGGCGACGGGGTTGTCCGTACGCCCCTTTCTCGGCGTCGTCTCGTCCTCGTGGCCGCCGCGGCGGTCGCGGGTCTCGCGGTCACCGGTGGCGCTGTCGTGTCCCTGGTCGACGACAGCTCTCGTACGGCGTCCCCCGCCGCGCGGCTGCTCTCCGCGCGGGCCTCCGCCGACACCCTCGAACTGGCGGCGGCCACCGTGGAGAAGCTCGGCGCGAAAGAACCCGGTCCGAAGCAGTGGGTCTACGAGAAGAGCACCGGCTTCGGCAGCAACGGACCTCAGTCGCAGGAGCAGTGGACCCGTTGGGACGGCACCGGCGGCGCCCGTCTGCCGGGCATGCCGCCCTCGGGGCACTTCAAGGACTTCGACCCGAACAAACTCCAGGTCTGGTACGGCCCCAACCAGGAGGAGAAGTGGAAGAAGGAGGGCTACGACGACCGGTCGCAGCGCCAGTTCTACCGCTTCCTCGCGACGCTCCCCAGCGATCCGGACCGCATGATGAAGCGCATCCGCCAGGAGCACGCCATCGGCGACATCCCGGGTGAGACCCAGGCGCAACGCGACTGGCGGGAGATCGACGTCCTCTATCGCTCGGTCCTCATCCCGCCGAAGGTCCAGGCGGGCCTGTTCCGGGCGCTCGCCAAGATTCCCGGCGCACGGGTCGAGAAGGGCGTCGAGGATCCCCTCGGACGTCCCGCCATCGGTGTGACGGTGACCTATCCCGAGCGCACCGCGTCCGGCAACAGGGGCAAGCAGGAGATCTTCTTCGACGCCGAGACCTACGCCTATCTCGGCGAGGCGATGGACACCGGGCAGGACGGGGACCAGGACCCCGGGTACGTCGTCGCCCGGGCCGCCTGGGGCGTCGTGGACAAGCCCGGGGAACGCCCCTGATACGTCTCGATACGTCTCTGAGCCGAGGCCTCAGGTCGCTGCGACGCCCAGCGCCGGCGTCGGCGTGAACCGCACCGGGAGTTCCACCAGCCCCCGCAGCCACGGGGATTTGCGGCGGGCCAGGGTCTCGGCGGGGACCGCCAGGTCGATGTCGGGCAGGCGGTCCAGGACCACCTCGATGCCCGTCCTCGCGATGACCTCCGCGACCTCCTGCGCCGGGAACGGGCACCGGTGTTCCCCGTGGCCGAAGGAGAAGTGGGCGTTGTTGCCGCCGGTGAGGGCGGAGCCGTCGGTGCGGACCTGGGGGTCGGAGTTGGCGCCCTGGAGGCCGAGGAGGAGCAGATCGCCCGTACGGATGTGCCGGCCGCCGAGGCGGGTGTCGCGGGACGCCCAGCGGCCCGGCATGGTCTGCACGGGCGCGTCCTCCCACAGCACCTCGTTCATGGCTTCGGCGACACTGCTGCGGCCGCCGAAGAGGGAGGCCGCGAACCGTTCGTCGGTGAGCATCAGGCGCAGCGAGTTGCCCATCCAGTGGGCGGTCGGGTCGTTCCCCGCCGCGAGCATGATCATCAGGTCGTGGGTGATCTCCTCGTCCGTGAAGCCGTACGGGTTCGCGAGCATGCGCGACACGACGTCGTCCGAGGGGCGTTCCTTGCGTGCGGCCAGCAGGCGGCCCATCGACGCGATCAGGTGCCGCTGACCGGCCATGCCGGTCTCCTGTCCGTCGGTCATCGCGAGGGCGGCGGTGACCAGCCCCGGCCCGTCCTCGTCGGCGAAACCGAAGAGCCGCGCCATGACCCGTACGGGCAGCCGCATCGCGTACTCCTGGACGAGGTCCGCCTCGCCCCGGGCGCAGACCGAGTCGATCAGCTCGTCCGCGAACTGCTCGGTGTACGACCGCAGTTCGACCGGATCGGCCTCCTCCAGCGCGCCGCCGACCATCGCGGCGCGCTGCCGGTGGCGTTCGCCGACGGTGTAGAGGATCGAGGGCTGGCCGCGGCCGATCATCGGCAGGTGCGGCCAGTCGGCGGGGATCTTCTCCCACTGGTTCCACAACCCCGAGTCCCTGCTGAACAGTTCGGCGTCGCCGGTCACCTGATGCAGTTCGCGGTAGCCGAGGACCAGCCACGCGGGTACGTCCCCGTCGAGCAACACCGGTGCCACCGGCCCGTGTTCGTCCCGCATCTCCCGGTACAGCCGCTCGGGATCGGTGCGCGACCGGGGGCCGTTGAGGGGGACATGGGCGGCGGTCACCGGGGCAACTCCTCGTGGGGCTCGTCGAGTACGGGCACCCGACCATCGTACGAATACGGATACGCACCCGAATGTGAACCCGAACCCACACCCGAACCCGAACCCGAACGCGAGCGCTGGTGGCGGTGCTTGGCGTGTTCCACCAGTGCGATCAGCACCCGCTTGCTGGAACTCCGCAGGCGCGCGTCGCAGTGCACGAGCGGTACGTCGGGGTCGAGGTCGAGCGCGTCGCGGACGGCCTGGGGGGCGAAGTCGGGGCCGCCGAAGTCGTTGCGGGCCACGACGAACGGGGTGCCGTGCCGTTCGAGGCGGTCGATGGCGTACCAGGAGTCGTCGAGGCGGCGGGTGTCGACGAGGACGACCGCGCCGAGCGCGCCGGAGAACAGCCGGTCCCAGAGGAACCAGAAGCGTTCCTGGCCCGGCGCGCCGAACAGGTACAGCACGTTGTGCGAGTCGAGCGTGATGCGGCCGAAGTCGAAGGCGACGGTCGTCGCGTTCTTGTCGCGGACCGCGCTGATGTCGTCGACGGTCTCGCCGGCGTGCGTCATCGTCTCCTCGGTGCTGAGCGGACGTATCTCGCTCACCGAACGCACGAGCGTCGTCTTGCCGACCCCGAAGCCGCCGACGACCACGATCTTCAGCCCGTTGTCGGCGGAGGCGTGGAGGGGCGGCCTGGACGTCCGCGGGTCCGGGCCCGGGTCCGGGTCGGCGTCGGCGTCGGGGCCGGCGGCTTCCGCCGGGTCAGAGGTCTCAGAATTTTCAGAGGTTGCGGAGTCCAACGAGCACCTGCTCCAGGATGTCGGGGTCGGTAACGGCGGTCCGGCGCGGGTGGCGGGCGCTGACGTGCCCGGTGGCGAGGAGGTCGGCGAGCAGCACCCTCGTGATGCCCACCGGCAGCCGCAGCACGGCGGCGACCTCCACCACCGCGGTCGGCCGCTCGGCGAGCCGCAGGATCGCGGCGTGCTCGGACTGCATCCCCGGCACCGGATCGCTCTCGGCGACGACCAGCGTCACCAGGTCGAACGGATTGTCGGGCGCGGAGCGGCTGCGCCCTCCGGTGAGGGTGTAGAGCCGGTCAGGAGAATCGTCCCTTCCCGGACGGTTCCCCGCCTGTCCTCCTACCGGCACCCTCTCCGGTCCCCCCGTCGGTCCCCCCGTCTGTCCCCCGCGTCGACTCATGCCGTACCGGGGTGGCCCGCGCGGGGCTGGGCGCGCAGATGCTCCCCGAGCTGCTCGACGAGTTCGCTCATGTTGTGGCCGACGAGCCCGGCGTCCGCGTCCTCGGCGGTGACGACGGCGAGGTGGGCGCCCTGGCCCGCCTCGACGATGAACAGCACCCCGCCGTAGAACTCGGTCATCGCGGACCGCACCCCTCCGCTGCCGTCCCCGAACTCCACGGACGCGCCGTGCGACAGCGACTGGATCCCGGCGGCGATGGCGGCGAGCTGGTCCGCCTGGTCGACGGACAGCTCCGGCGTACGGCACAGCTTCAGGCCGTCCCGGGAGAGCACGAGCGCGTGGCGGGCACCCGGGGTGCGTTCCAGCAGGCCCTCGATGAGCCAGGTCAGCTTGTCGTCGGCGGTCGTCGGGCCGGGGCCGAGGCCAGTACCGGTGCCGGTCATCAGGTGGGGTCGCCTTCCGGGTGGGAGGTGGAGGTGGGGGGTGTGGACGGCACGGCTTCCGCCGGGGGCGTGGGTGTGGGTTCCGGGGTCGGGTTCGGACTTGAGATCGAATTCGGACTTGGGTTCGTGCTGCCCTGGAGGGCCGCCTGGTCCGGCTGGATGCCGCGCACGGCCTGCCGGAAACTCCCGAACCGGGCCACACGCGCGCGCGTGTCGTCGGGTTCGGGGTCGGGCGGGGCGAGCGGGATCGAGAACCTCGACTCGTCGGTCCGGGCCGCTCCCCGGGCGCGTTCGGCCTCGGCGAGCGTGCGTCCCCGGCGCCGCTGCGGCAGCCCGACGGGGGGCGCTTCCGGGCCGTGGTTCTCCGAGGCCTCCGGCGCCTGCCCGGCGCGGTCGGGGGACTCGTGGGTGGGCACGGGGTCCGGGTCCAGGTCGCCTGCGGCGGCACGAGCGGCCGCGTACGACTGTTCCGGGCGCGAGTAGGGCTGGGGCGGGGACTGCTGCTCCGGGCGGGGCCGGCGCGCGTACGGCTCCTGCTGGGGCGGTTGCTGTGCGGAGGAGCCGCCCGTGTTCGGCACCTCCGTGTTCGGCCCCGCCGCGTACGGGTTCTCCGGGTACGGGTCCTCCGGGTACGGCCAGTCCGCGGGGGCCTCTTCCGCGTACGACACCCGCGGATCCCGGTCCAGGTCCTGGTCCTGGGCCGCGGAGCGGGCCTCCCAGGGCTCCCCGGGGGTGGGTACCGGAGCCGTGGATGCCTCGGCGACCGGCGGCGCCAACCGCACCGGCGATGCGGCCGCTGCCGACGGTGTCGGCAGCGGCTCGGCCGGGACCGCCTCCCCGGCCAGGATGTCCTGCGGGATCAGCACCAGGACGCCGGTGCCCCCGCGCGCGGAGGGGCGGAAGGAGACCTTGAGGCCGTACTTGCGGGCCAGCCTGCCGACGACCGAGAGGCCGAGCCGGGTGCCGGTGAGACCGCCGAAGTCGGTGTCCTCGCCGGAGACGGCCCGTTCGGCGCGGCGCAGTTGCACCTCGCCCATGGCCAGGCCGCTGTCCTCCACGGACACGATGACGCCGGCCGGGACCTCCTCGACGTACACGCGGACCTCGGCGGTCGGCGGGGAGAAGGTCGCGGCGTTGTCGAGGAGTTCGGCCAGCGCGTGCATGACGCCCTCGGCGGCGTGTCCGGCGACGGCGGCCCCGCTGGCGGAGTGCACGCGCACGCGTTGGTAGCCGCTGATGCGGCCCATGGCGCCGCGCAGGATCGACTCCATGACGATCGGCCGGGCCCAGCGGCGGCCCGAGCGGGCGCCGGCGAGGACGGCGATCGAGTCGGCGAGGCGGCCCGCCTGGGCGGTGCGGTGGTCGAGGTGGAGGAGGTCGGCGAGGACGTCCTCGTCCGTGTGCCGGTCCTCCATGGCGCGCAGGTCGGCGAGGGTGCTGGTGGCCAGCGCCTGCATACGGCCGGCCGCGTTCGCGGTGGCCGCGAGGGCCGCCGCCCGCTCCTGGTGGGCCCGGCGCAGCTCTTCGGCGAGGCGGTCGTTGTCCTCCGTAAGGAGGTTGATCTCGTAGGCCTTCTCCCGCTGGAGGCGGGTGAACTCCTGTGCGGAGGCCTCGGTGAGGCGGGCGCGTTCGCGAGCGAGATCGGCGGACACGCGCGCGTGTTCCCGTTCCAGGTCGGCGGTCACCCCGGCCCGTACCTGGTTGAGCTCCTCGGTGAGGCGGGCCCGGTCGTGCAGCAGGCGGCCGGCGTCGTCGGTGACGGTCGCGAGCTGTCGGCGCAGCAGCCGGGAGGACCTGATCCCGTGGGCGGCGACGGTGACGGCCGCGCACAGCAGCAGCGTGGCGACGGCTCCGCCCAGCGTGAGCGGGGTGCGCGCTCCGTCCGGCGCCCGGGCGACCGCGCCGGCCAGCGCGAGCGCGGCGATCACGGCGGTGAGCAGCGGGGCGGTCAGGAGGGCGCGGTAGGCGGGGCGTTCGCCGGGTTGGCGGGGCGCGGTCATCAAGCGGTCCTTGGTCGGGTTCTCGGTCGGTGCCTGGTCGGTCCTCGACTGTGTCCTCGTGCTGCCGGCTGCGATCGGTTTGTGAGCGTGATGTGACTGATGGTGCTCAACTAGCCGTCACTATAGGGGAGTTGGTGATCAAATTTGCGGTGTTTCGGTTCGGTCCTCACAAACCGTCCACGTTTCAGGTGCCGCACGGACGGTCACTGTCAGTGGCGGGAGGCATGCTGGGGGCATGACGGATCCTGGACCGCTGGAGGCGGAGCCACGGGGGGCCGTCCGGGGTGAGGTCGGTTTCGACGCGATGTCCCGGGCGCTGACCACCATGGACGCGTCGAGCGGCCGGCGCACGCGTCCCGCTCGGCGCGGTCGACCGGCGCGCCCGCACGTCGATCGCGGGCCAAGCGACGGGCGCGGGGGTCGTTCTGGACTTCACCCGGCACATGAACCACCTCCTTTCCCTCAACCACGAGGAACAGACGGCGGTTGTTCAGCCGGGCCGGACGCGGTTGGGGCAGCCGTGAGCCGTCGTGATCATGTCATCGTTCGGTGACAGCGTTGTCCGGAAACGATGTGCCGGGAACCCTTCGGCTCGCAGCCCCCTCATGATGATCAAGAAAGACACGAGAAGCCGAACCCGCTTCGGCCTCAACTCGCTGATCACCAAGGGGATTTCATGTCCGGCAACCGTCGCAAGGCCATACTCGTCTCCGCAGCCCTCGTAGGCGGTGCCATGCTGATGACCGCGTGCCAGGACACGTCCGCGGACTCGGACACCGGCGCCGCGAAGGGCTCTTCGTCCGCCACTCCGACCGCTACTACGGCCGACACCGCGGCCACCTCGTCCGGCTCGTCGACCGGGGCCACCCCGCCCGGATCGTCGACCGCGGGCAGCGGGCAGAGCACCGGCAAGGGCTCCGACGCGGCCGGCAAGGGGACCGAGGACGGGGCAGGATCCGGTGCCGACACCGGCAACGGCAAGAAGGAGCCGGTCGAGCAGGGCTGCGGCGCCAACGACATCTCCTGGAGCACCAAGTCCGAGACGCAGGGCGGCGGATACATCCTGATCATCGCGAAGGCGAAGCCGGGGATCAGCTGCTACCTGCCCGCCGCACTGCCGACCGTGGCATTCGGATCCGACGGCACCGAGGCAGGCCCGGCCGAGCAGTCGGTCGGTGATCAGATCAAGCTGAGCGGGAGCACCGCCGCCTACGCCGGGGTGAACCCCAAGAGCACCAACTCCGACGGTGGCAAGGAACTGGACAGCATCATCGTCGCCGTCGGCAACGACGACCCGGACCCGGTTTCCCTGCCGGTCGGCACCATCACCGTCGAGCAGCCGGTCGTCACCAACTGGCACACCTCCTCGGCGGACGCCGTCCCCTTCAACTGAGCTGAGCTGAGCCGACCTGACGGCCGAGAGCGCCCCCAGGTCAGGCAGCCGGATCCGACGGCCCCACGATCGCCCGCAGCGCCGCTAGGTGACCCCGGTAGGCGTCCCGGCCCTGCCGGGTCAGGCGGAGCCACACGCGCTGCCGGGTGTCGCGGACGGCCTTGCGCTGCTCGACGTAACCGGCGTCCATCAGCACGGTGACGTGCTTGCTCAGCACGGAGGCGGAGAGGTCGAGTTGCTGTTGGACCAGGCCGAACTCGGCCTCGCCCGCGGTGTCCAGGAGGGCGCAGATACGCAGCCGGTTCGGGGCGTGGATGGTGGCGTCGAAACCGTCCAGGGGGTCAGGGGTTTCGGCGCTCATGCCGTCTTCCGGTGCAGGCGGACGAAGGCGAGGTGGAAGCCGACGGACACGCCCGCGCTGATCAGCGAGGCGGCGATCAGCCACAGAGGCTGTCCGGTGGCGCGGAACGCGAACGCCGACCCCACCAGCAGCACGGGCAGGCCGACCGCGAGCGGCACGGTCGCCCGCTTCGGCAGCACGTCCAGCCGCAGTGCCACCCCGGTCCGCTCGCGCCACGCCTTGGCCGCGACGGCGAAGAGCGCGCCGTACGCGACGGTGGTCACGAGCATGATCCCCATCCAGGCGGGACGCGGCAGCAGCCAGTCCGAGTCGGCCATGACGCCGCCGTAGACGACAGGGAGGGCGGCGATATAGAGCGTGAGCGTGACGAAGAACCAGGTCGGCCATGGTGTCGCCGACAGCGCCGCGGCGGATGACCGGACGTGGTCTGTGTCGGCGAGTGCGGAACGGGCCTGTTCCGGCGTGAGTGGTACCCCGTGAGTTTCCATGACGGAAAGAGTAGCGGACAGTTTCCAATACGGAAAGCGTCGAGTTTCCGGTGCGGCAAGTGGCCGGCCGGCCGGTCCGCGCACGCGGGCAGCCGGGTGGGCCGCGGTGGTGTCACCCCGGCCCACGGCTGGAGATGTCAGGAACTGCTGTAGAGCGTGGCGACCTCGCTCGCGGTCAGGGCGCCCGGATAGGTCCGGACGTCGCTGACACTGCCGGTGAGCTGGTTGTAGAGGCCTGTGGGATTGCTGACGGTGGCGATGGCGCCGATGGTGAGCGCGCCGCCGGGGCTGTACTGCGGTGTGGTGTTGGTGGCGGTGTCCTTGAGCACGCCGTTGACGTAGAGCTGCATGGTGCCGCTGCCGGAGGTGTAGACGCCGGTGAGGTGGACCCAGGTGCCGACCGTGGCGGGGGCGGCGGCGGTGATGAGGGTGGCCGAGGTGCTGGGGTCGTTCGAGGTGGTGCGGAAGACCCAGCCGGCGGTGTTGCTGTAGCCGAGGTAGAACGCCTGGTGGTAGACGGTGCCCTGGCCGAGACAGAACTGCGCGGCGAGGTCGTTGTCGGCCTTCATCCAGCAGGAGACTGTGTAACTCTGCGTGGTGTTCACCGCGGGCGCGGTGGCGTGGACGATGCCGTCGGTGCCGTTGAAGACGGCGGCCGCGCCCGCCGTGCCCTTGTGGTTGGTGCCCCAGGTGACGCTGGAACTGGGCGTGCTCGGATTGAGCCCGGCGGTGTCGTCACCGCCGGACGCGCTGGTCAGGGTCCACTGGTCGGCGTAGTCGAAGTCGGTGCCGGTGTCCCAGACGGGCAGCCCGTCGTCCAGGTAGATGACCAGATTGCCGTCGGGCTGCAGAAGCATCGCCCCGCCCTGGTTGTAGTTGGTGACGGAACTCCACAGCGCCCCGGTCGTGGCGGTGGCGTCGGGGTAGGCCACCAGGTTGCCGTCCGGCTGGAAGGTGAGGGTCGCGGCGGGGGTGCTCGCCGTGCCCTTCGTGTACAGCGGTGTCCCGGCCGAGGTGACGGTCAGCTTCCCCTGGTCGAAGGCGACGGTGGTGGCGTTGCGCGTCCAACTGCTGCCGCTGGGCCAGCGGGTGCCGTCGTTCGGGAAGAGGGTGAAGTTGGCGTTGCTCTCGGTGCCCGCCACCTGGGTCGGGGTCAGCACCCGGGTCCAGGTCTGCAGCTGCGAGACGGAGCCGTCGAGGAACGCGGTCATGGCGCCGTTGTTCAGATAGCCCCCGACCACCAGAGCGCCGCCGAACGCGGAGGTGGTAGCCGTGTGGGACACCGCGGCCGCTTCGACGCCGTTGACGTAGATGGCCATCAGCTTGTTGACGGAGTCGTAGGTGACGGTCAGGTGGGTCCAGGCGCCCAGCGCGACATGGGAGCCGTAGGCGCAGTTGTTGGTCGGGCTCGCCACGTCGGACGTGGCCATGCAGAACGCCCACTCCCCGGTGCCCGCGTCGGCGTAGACCTTCATGCCCGCGGTGTGGGTGCCGCTCTGGGAGACGACGGCGTTGCCCGCGACGGTGGCCTTGGCCCAGATGGACAGGCTGAAACTGCCGCCGAGGGCGAGTGGAGCCGTGGACGAGGACAGGGTGGCCGTGGTCGCGGACACCCCGGTGTTCAGCGAGACGTCGGGGCTGAACAGGTCGCCGGTCGACCAGACAGCGGCGCTGTTGGCCGAGCTGACCGTCGGTCCGGTGGCCGAGGTCCGGTCGGCCGACCCGGTGGTGGAGCCCACCGTGCCGTCGCTCTGGTCGTCGAGGTCCCAGATGTGGCTCTGCGCGGCGAGGGTGTCCTGTGGCGCGGTGCTCTGGAAGCCGCTGTCGTCGGATGTCATGAGGCCGGCGGTCACCTTGCCGGTGGAGTCGGTGCTCCACAGGTCGGGGCTGCCGTCGCCGTTGATGTCGGCGGCCTGCAGGGAGCGCTGGAGACCGGTGTTCCAGCCGGAGGCGACGTGGTGCGAGGAGAAGGAGAAAGTGCCGCTGTCCGGGTCGTACGACAAACCGGTCCACAGATAGAGGTCGCCCGTGGTGCTGTTCCACAGGTACATCGCGGTGCCCGGCGTCGGACTGGTGCTCGGCAGCTGTGTGGTGACGATGGACCAGTTCTGCCAGTCCGTGCCGCCGGTGGGCGTCGGCGTCGTCAGCAGCTGGAGGGAGTTGTCGACACCGCCCGGACCGCTGCCGTACGACCCGATGGTGCCGGTGTCACCGGTGTAGAGGTTCAGGTAGTAGCCGTTGCCCGTGTCCCCCGAGATGCCGATGAGGTCCGGATAGGCGCTCTGACCGCCGGAGTCGTCGCCGGTGACGCCGTCGGCGGCGGCCAGCTGGACCGGGGCGTCGCCGAACGTGTCGTCGAGAGCGCCCGACAGGACGTCGGCGGGGTTGCTCGCGTCCAGTGCGGAGCCGTCGCCGCTGCCGGAGAGGATCTCCCCGGTCCCGGCGTGTGTCCCCGAGGGGTAGTAGACGAAGACGTCCTGGAGGTTGTCGCGGGTGAACGGACCGGAGAAGGCGATGGCTCCGTCGTAGTCGCCCGGGGTGCCGAGGCCGGTGGCGCTGTTGGCGTTGACGCCGCTGCCGTACATGCCGATGTCGGTCGCCGCGGAGTTGACGTGACCGTTGCCGGGGCGGCCGGGGGAGGCCTGGCCGGGGGCGAGCCAGAGGCCGGACGAGAGTCCGTTGACGGACTTGGCACCCACCTGGAGGAGGTCGGGGACGCCCTGGCCGGTCAGGTCACCGTCGGCGGCCGGGGTCGCGGGGGTCGCCGCGTTGAAGACGAGACCGGCGGTGTCGCCGTAGTTGGCGCCGGCCGACAGGCTGGTCACAGTGAGGGTGTCGGTGAACCGGCTCGGGACGATCACGACCTTCCCGCTGCTCGCCGCGAGGGTGTGCGGTGCTCCCCCGTTGAGCTGGTAGACGTACGCGGTCGGTGTGACCGAGCCGCCGGGGGAAGGGCTGATCGTGAAAGAGCACCGGTCGCCGATGACACCCACGGACGGCGGGTCGGTGCTGCCGTCGGCGGGCACATTCACCGGGCACGCGGTGCTGCTGTCGGGCAGCGTGATGACCGGGGCTCCCGGCCTGCTGGGATCGAAGGTGAAGGAACAGGTCTTCGTCCAGGCGCTGGTGAAGTGGAAGTCGGTGTCCTGGGCCTTCCAGTCGATCTGCAGAGCCTTGCTGTTCGCCAGGGACTCCAGTGTCGCCTTGGGGATCTTCAGCGAGAAGGTGTTGCCCGACGGGGCGGTCAGGGAGCTCGAGCTGCTGCTCGCGACCGTGGCGCCGGTCGCGTGGTTCACCGCCGAGAACGCCACCCCCACCGTCCCGCCGTCCGGGTCGGACGCCTTGACATGCAGGGTCACATCACCGTCCCCGACGGTGGCGCCCGTGCAGGAGGTGACCGGTGAGGTGCTCATGGTGTTCGGTACCGTCGGCGCGTGGTCGTAGGTGGTGCTGACGCTGATCTTGTCGGAGAACTCCTTCCAGCCGTACGCGTCGGACTCGTCGGAGGCCCGCAGCCCGAACGTGAGACTCGTCGCCTTGCTGGTGGCGGCGGACTGCATGGTGCTGCCGATGTCGAAGCCGACACCGGCCGCGGGGCAGGAGGAGCTGAAGCCGTGGGCGACCGTCTTGGTCGAGTCGACCTGGCTGCTCAGCGTGGGCGGGTCGTCCCACGTGGTGGAGGAGGAGATACCGCTCGACTTCCACAACTGGACGCCGGTGGCGGTGCACGAGGGCGACCACTCCTCGGTGAAGTTCAGCTGGGACGACAGCACGGTCGCGCCGTAGAGCTTGGACGGCACCGAGATGCGTACGAAGGAACGGGACTTGAAGGTCGGCTCCTCCCAGTCCTGGTAGCCGACCCGCAGCAGGTCCGACGACTTCCAGTAACTCGCGCTGTCCCAGTGTGAGTTGATCTGGGTCCAGGCCTGCAGGGAACTCGAGGCCGAGGGAGCGGTGAAGGTCGGGTCGATGTAGACCGGATAGACCGTGGAGGGGTTCGTGAGGAGTGCGGCGGGGGACGTGAGGGTGATGCCGCTCTGCCGGGAGAGGGCGACCTTGAGGGGCGCGGAGTGGGCGTGCTCACCCGGGGTCGCGGTGGAGGAGCGCACCGGCAGCCCGTCGGCCCGGTCCACGGAGCTTCCCGTGAGCGGGTCCTGCACCGTGCTGTCGGCCGTGGCCGCCTTTGTCGCGGAGTCCCAGATCCGTGGGGCGGTGGCGGTGAACACCGGGTGTCCCGTCGGGTCCTTCGCCGCTATGTTTCCGGCCGCGTCGGCCGAGACCCGCACGCCGTGCGCCCTGGTCGCCAGGGTCAGCGACTTTACTTCCGGATTTGCGGCGGCAGACGCGTTCTTGACGACAAGCACCTCGGAGAAGCCGCCCTGCTCGTCCGCGGTGACCGAGAGGTCGACCCCGTCGAGGACGTCCGGGTAGGTCGCCGTGGGCCCGGACAACTCGGGTGCGGGCAGACGCATCGGGAGCGAGAACGACAGTGACGTGGTGCCCGCGCTCATCGTCGCCAGCGGTCCGGTGCCACCCGGGGACAGGCTCAGGCCGGTGGTCGACACCGCGGGAGAGATACGTCCGTCCGCTGATTCGACGAGGTCGGGATCAAGGCTTTTCCAGGCGCCGGCGACCTTCTTGCGGACCGGCACCAGAAACTGACGTACCGTCAGTGTTCCATCGGGGTGGGCGGTCAAAGTGCTGGTGGAGGTGGTGGCGCCGGTCACTTCGACGGCCTTGCCCGAGGCCTTGGCCCGGGCGAGCGCGGACAGTTCGCCGCGGTCGGCCGGGGTGGTCCGGGCGGGACGGCCCGCGCTCACGGCGGCCTCCGCCGGGCCGGTCAGGGTTGACATACCCGCGGTGAGGAGGGTGAGTATCGCCACCGCGCTCAGTGAGCGCCCGCGATGGGGTGCTCTGCGGCGTGTTCGGGATCTGTTCACGGGGGGATCGCCCGCCTTCCGTCAGGGGACCCACGCCCCCGACTCCTCCTAGTTTGTGACGACTTGTCATGGCGGTGTCCTGTCATTGCCAGTTATTGGACAGTTCATTGGCAACAGCAATGACGGGTTCGTGGAACCTTTCACTGCGGTCCGTTCCGTAACGGACATGGCGCCGGCTGCGAGGGGGAGTCAGGATGTCCTGGGGTGGGGAAGTCGCGCTGTTCCGGCGGGTGAGAACGCGGTGGCTGGTCGTGCCGACAGCCCTGTTCGCGTTCGTCGGCGGGGGAGTGGCCTCGGCCGCGAGCGTTCCGGCCGACACCGGAGCCCGGCACACCGCCGCGCCGAAGCCGCCGTCCGCACCGGCAGTGCCGGACGTGCGAGCGGTCGCCTCGCACGCCGTCGCGGCGAAGAACACCAAGGGCACGCCCTACCGCGCGACGGCCACCCACTTTCCGGCGGCGACGTCGGCCACGGTGCACGTTTCGGGAGCGCCCGCGCCGACAAGCGTCGCCCCCGAGCGCTCGCCGGTCACCCTGCGCGCGGTCGCACCGAGGCACGCCTCCTACGCCGGACCCGCCGACGCCCGGGTGGCGATGAGCGGTCGTGGCGCCGCCACCGCGGCCGGCGTGGACGGTGTGCTCTTCACGGTGTCCCCGGCCGGCCGGGGACGGGGCGAGGTGCAAGTAGGCCTGGACTACTCGTCGTTCGCCCAGGCGTACGGCGGCGGGTTCGGTGCCCGGCTGCGGCTGGTCGAACTGCCCGCCTGTGCGCTGACCACTCCCCGACTCGCCAGGTGCCGCACCCAGACGCCGCTGGACTCCCGCAACGACACGGCCGGCAAGTCGCTCTCCGCGACCGTCCCGCTGAACTCGGCCACTGGCGCCGCCCCCAGCGCCACCACCAACGCCACAGCCGCCGTCTCCCCCGCCGCGACGGTGCTGGCCGCGGTCTCCGGCACGACCGACGGTGACGGCGGCGGCCCGTCGGGCACCTACGGGGCCACCACGCTCAAGCCCTCGGGTTCATGGGCGGCGGGCGGCTCCACCGGCTCGTTCACCTACTCCTACCCGATCCCCACTCCGCCCGCCGCCTCCTCGCTGGCACCCAAGGTGGACCTGAGCTACGACTCGGGCTCGGTGGACGGCCAGACGTCCGCCACACAGGCCCAGTCGTCATGGACGGGAGACGGTTGGAACACCCCGGACTCGTTCGTAGAGCAGAGCTTCACTTCCTGCGCCGACAGCCCGGAGGGCAGCGCGTCCCCGGTGTCCACCCCGGACGAGTGCTACGACGGCCCCGTCCTGACCGTCTCCCTGAACGGCAAGTCGTCATCCCTGGTGTGGGACGCCTCGAAGAGCGTCTGGAAAGCCCAGGACGACAACGGTGAGGTCGTCAAGCACATCACCGACTCCGGCTTCGGGCAGGGCACTTACAACACCGACTACTGGACGGTGACCGAACGGGACGGCACGGTCTACTCCTTCGGCCGCAACGAGCTGCCCGGCTGGTCCTCGGGCAAGGCGACCACGCACTCGGTGGACTCGATGCCGGTCTACTCGGCGCACTCCGGCGATCCGTGCTACGCCTCGGCGGGCTTCACCTCGTCCGTCTGCACCATGGCCTACCGCTGGCACCTCGACTACGTCACCAACGTCCACGGCGACGCGATGGCCTACTACTACAAGCAGGACACGAACTACTACGGCGAGGACAAGGGCGCGCACAACGTGTCCTACGTCCGCGACTCCCACCTCGACCACATCGACTACGGGTTCACCGACCCCAACGCCTACGGCACCCCGGCGGACCGGGTGCAGTTCACCACCGGCGACCGCTGCGTCTCCGGCACGTGCGACCCGCTCGGCTCCTCGACCAAGGCCAACTGGCCCGACGTCCCCTACGACCTGGTGTGCGCCTCCGGAGCGACCTGCGCCAGCCATGCGCCGTCGTTCTTCTCCACCGTCCGGCTCACCACCATAGCCACGCAGCAGTACGCCACCTCGGCCTTCGCGAACGTCGACTCCTGGGCGCTCGCCGAGACCATGCCGGTCACCGGTGACGGCGGCGCCACGCTGTGGCTGTCCTCGATCACCCACACCGGCCAGGACACCGGCGGCGGCTCCACCACCGCCAAGTCCCTGCCGCCCGTGCAGTTCGGCATGGTGGACCTGCAGAACCGGGTCGACACCGTGACCGACGGACTGCCGCCGCTGTACCGGTGGCGGGTCGCCACCGTCACCACCGAGACCGGTTCGGTGATCGGCGTGCAGTACGGCCGGACCGCCCCCTGCTCCGCGCCGGTCACGATCACCCCGTCCGCGAACACCTCGTCCTGCTACCCGGTGAACTGGACCCCGCAGGGCTACAGCGCGCCGATCCTGGACTGGTTCAACAAGTACGACGTGGAGAAGGTCACCCAGTCCGACCCGACCGGCGGGGCCCCGACCACCGCGACCTCGTACCACTACACGCACCCGGCCTGGCACTACGACGACAACGAGCTGGTGAAGGCCAAATACCGCACCTACGGGCAGTTCCGCGGCTTCCAGGACGTGCAGACCCGCACCGGTGACGGTGTGAACGACCCGCAGACCCTGGACGAGACGACCTACTACCAGGGCATGTCGGACGACCACGACACGACCGCGGTCACCCTGACCGACTCGCAGGGCGGCCACCACGACGACGCCGACCAGCTCCAGGGCGAGACCCTGGAGACCACGTCCCACCTGGGCGACGGCGGCCCGGTCGACCATTCCACGATCACCTCGTACTGGATCTCCGCGGCAACGGCGACCCGGACCCGCACCGGCCTGCCCGACCTGGTCGCCGACATGGTCGAGCCGGCCGAGACCTGGACCCGGCAGGCGGTCACGGACGGCGGCGGCACCAACTGGCGGACCAGCGAGACCGACACCACGTACGACACCGGCACCGGGGACGACGACTTCGGCCTCGCGACGACGGTCTACACGCACACCGTCCCCGCCCAGGCCGCCTACGACCGCTGCACCACCACCACGTACGCCCCGGCGAACACGGCCAAGAACCTGGTGGGCCTGACGGCCGGCAGCGAGACCGACTCAGTGGCCTGCGGCGGCTTCACCGAGGGCAGCACCCCCAGCGTCCCCGCATCACTCAACTCCCTCACGGCTCCGGCGTCGGTGAGCCGCCCGGCACAGGTGGTCTCGGCGACCCGCACGTTCTACGACAACCCGACGATGGCCCAGACCTGGCCCCAGCCGACCGACCCCGCCTTCCCGCAGACCGCCGCGCCCACCCGGGGCGACGTCTCCGTCGTACAGAAGGCGGCCGACCACAGCGGCGGCGCCTTCCAGTGGCAGACCACCGCCGCCACCGTCTACGACAGCCACGGCCGCGCCACCAGCGCCTACGACGACGCCGGCAACAAGACCGGCACCGTCTACACCGACAACGCGGTCGGGCTGACCACGGCGACCACCACCACCAACCCGCTCGGCCAGACCTCCGGCACCACGCTCGACCCGGCCCGCGGCCTGACCCTGACCCAGACGGACGCCAACGGTGTGGTCACCACCGTCCAGTACGACACCCTGGGCCGCACCACCGGCGTGTGGAACTACTCGCGGGCCACCACGCTGCCCGCCAACGACACCTACGCCTACACCGTCTCCAACACCGGTGCCACCGCGGTGACCACCGAGAAGCTGAACGACGCCTCCGGCTACATCGCCTCCACCACCCTCTACGACGCCCTGCTGCGCACCCGCCAGACCCAGACCGCCACACCGCAGGGCGGACGGCTGGTCACCGACACCTTCTACGACACCCGCGGCTGGAAGTACGCCACCTACAACGGCTGGTGGGACTCGGCCACCGGCCCGAACACCACCATCGTCTCGGCGGCCGACCTCAAGGACGAAGTGCCGAACCAGGACTACTTCACCTACGACGGCCTCGGCCGCACGGTCCTGGACCAGTCGGAGAAGGACAACCAGCTGGTCTCCGCCACCCGGACCGTCTACAACGGCGACCGCACCACGGTCCTCGCCCCGGCCGGCGGCGTCACGAAGTCCACCGTCACCGACCCCCTGGGCCGCACCAGCGAACTCGACGAGTACACCGCCCCGCCCACCCTGCACCCGGCGGCCGACCCCTTCACCGGCTTCTCCTACCTCTCCGGCGGCACCACCCAGGCCACCGTCTACGGCTACGACGGACACGGCAACCAGGACACCACCACGGCCGGCGGCTCCACCTGGACGAACACCTACGACCTGCTCGACCGGATCACCGTCAAGCAGGATCCGGACGCGGGCACCACGCACCTCGTCTACGACGCGACCGGCAACCTCCTGCAGACCACTGACGCCCGCAACGCCACGATCAGCTACTCCTACGACGCACTCGGCCGCAAGACCGGCGAGTTCGACTCCGACACCACCCACCAGTCCGCCGGCGCGTCCGGGAACGAACTCGCCTCCTGGGTGTACGACAACTCCGACAACGCGGTCAGCGGCATGAAGGACCCGGTCGGCCGGCTCACCACGCAGACCGCGTACGCGAACGGGCAGGCCTACGTCACCCAGTCAAAGGGCTTCAACGTGTTCGGCGAGTCACTGGGCCAGACCGTCACCGTCCCCGCCTCCACCACCACCGGCGCGCTGGCCGGCACCTACAGCTTCTCCAACACCTACAGCACCACCGCCGGACTCCCGGCCAAGAGCACCTTCCAGGCGGCCGGCGGCCTGGGCGCGGAGACCGTCTCGCGCGGCTACACCAGCGCCCTCGACCTGCCGAACGCCATCGGTGGCCTGAACACCTACGCGGCCTCCACCTCGTACGACGCCTACAGCCGGACCACCCAGGAGACCCTCGGTACCGGCAGCAGCACAGCGGCCGTCACCGACACCTTCGACCAGCACACCGGCAAACTCACCGACCAACTGGTGACCAGGACCGTCGGCAGCCCCTCCTCCGTCGATGACACGCACTACACCTACGACCTCTCCGGCAACATCACCCAGCAGACCGACACCCGGCTGGCCTCCGGCAGCACCGCCGAGACCCAGTGCTTCCAGTTCGACGCCCTCGACCGGCTCTCCCAGGCCTGGACCGCCACCGACTCCTGCGCCGCCACCCCGGTCCCCGGATCGAGCGCGACCGTCGGCGACAAACTGGACGCGGCCGACGCCTACTGGACCAGCTGGAGCCTGGACGCCCTGGGCAACCGGCAGAGCGAGACGGACCACTCCACCTCGGGCGGCGCCGACACCACGACCGGTTACGCCTACGACGGCAACGGCGTCGGCCAGCCGCACACCGTCACCTCCACCGGCACGAACGGCACGAACACCGGCTCGACGTCGTACGTCTACGACGCGGACGGCGACATGACCACCCGCAGCACGGCCACCACCGGCACCCAGACGCTCGCCTGGAACGACAACCAGCAGCTCACGGGCATCACCGGCGGCACAAAGGGTGACAGTCACTTCGTCTACAACGGGGACGGCAGTCTGCTGCTGGAGCAGGACCCGGGGACCACCACCCTCTATCTCCCCGGCGAGCAGCTCACCCTGGACACGGGCGCCGGTACCGTTTCCGGCACCCGCTACTACCAGCTCCCCGGTGGCGGTACCGCCGTTCGTACCGCCACCGCCTACGGCTATGAGTTCGCCGATCAGCACGGCACGAACGGGCTGTACATCGACTCCGCCTTCCAGAGCCCCTCCTGGCGGCAGTTCACCCCGTACGGCGCTCCGCGCGGGACGCAAGCGGCCCCTTGGGTCGACAACCGGGGTTTCCTCGACAAGCCGGCCGACACGGCCACCGGACTCACCGTCGTCGGCGCACGTCAGTACGACCCGGTGATCGGGCGCTTCGTCAGCCTCGACCCGTTGTTCGAAGCCACCAGCCCGCAGGAGCTCAACGGCTACACCTACGCCGGGGACAACCCGGTCACCAACAGCGACCCCACCGGCAAGCGGCTCTACGACCCGGACACCGGCTGCAACGGGTCCACCGCCGAGGTGGAGCGGTGCATCGCCGAGACGGACGGCCACGCCGGCGGCGGGGGTGGCGGGGGCGGTGGCTCCGGCGGCGGGAGCGGCTCCGGTGGTGGCGGTGGTGGTGGTGGCGGAGGCGGCGGGTCGACCATCAACCACAACGGCGGCGTCGGCAGCACCTCCTACGGACCCTTCGCGCCCGCGCCCGCCGTGTCGCCCGGGAACGGCTGCGACTACGTCCTGATCGACCCCTGCGGGAGCCACAGCTCCAGTCTGACCGCGCCGGCGGCCCAGAACGGCATACCGTTCTTCATCTCGCCGTACTGCAACGGACCGGGTTGTACCGCCGCCAACCTCACCGACATCGGGGCCGGTGTGGCGACCTCGCTCACACCGGCCGCCCGAGGGCTGTCCCAGGGCCCCTTCCTGAACAAGGTGTACCGAGCGGCCTCCCAGCCGCCGCCCGACTCCGGCCTGATGAAGAACATGAGCCAGGAGGCCGCGGACCGGCTGGCGGCGAGCACTCTCACCAAGAGCAAGGGACTGTCCGAGGCCGGCAAGTACGTCAAGAACGGCGGGTACGGACTGTCGGTGCTCGGCGGCGGAATCTCGGCCTACGGTGAGTACAACCAATCGCACGACCCCTACAGGGCGGCGACCGTGGGAGTGACGGACTCCGGCGTGAACGTCCTCGCGGGTACGGCCGGAGGCACACTGGGAGGCATCATGGCCGGCAGTGCGGCGGGTGCGGAGCTGGGCGTCTGGGCGGGACCGGTAGGTGTCGTGGCCGGGGCATTGATCGGCGCCGGTACGGCCTACGTGGTCGACGACCTCGCCAACAAGGGCATCGGTAAACTCTTCGACCGTCTGGGCTGGTGAGACTGTGATGACCGTCGTGTACTGGCTCGTCATCGCCCTCTGCGGGGTGGTGGGCACCACGTTCCTCCGGTTCGCCGGGCGGAGCTGGCGGGAGGGGCGCTCGTACGCCTACCGGATGCGTTTCGTGCCGTACCCGGACGACTTCAAGAAGGGCATCGAGCGGGCCTTCGGCACGGTTGGCGCCTTCCACTGGGTGGCGGCCCTGTTGATGGCCACGGTCCTGCTCACCCCCGCCTCCCTCACCACGTGGGAGGCGGGTCTGCTGGGCACGCTGCTGGTCGCCCTGCTGACCGGCGTGGGCCTGACGCTGTCGATCATCTGGTTCAACCGCCCCCGCTTCCTCGTTCCCCCGCACATGCGCACGCAACAGGGGACGGTGAGGGCACGTGCGGCCGCCCGTCGGACTCAGTGAGCATGGACTCGACGCCGACCGCGTCTCCCTTTTCGTTGTCGCCGCGGCCGGCATGGTCATCAATGCGCTCGCCCTCGCGCGAGTCGGCCCCTGGAAGAACCGCCCGCAGCGAACGGCACTGCCCCTGCTGCTCCTGAGCGCCGGAATCGGCATCGGGTCGCTTTCCGGTCTTCCCTCGACCCATCGGCTGCTCTGGGACTCGGTACTGCTGCCGCCGAGCATGGTGCTTGTGCTCCTCGGCGTGTACTTCTTTCTGCGCGCAGGGGACCGACGTGTGAAGTAGTGCCCTGCGCCCGCAGGTATGCGTCGGTTCGCATGTTCGTTCTGGTCCATTACTCTGGACGAGAGAGTCCATCGCGTTGTACGAAGATCGCGCGGAAATCCTGGGAAGGCCCTGTGAAGATGCCCAGTGCTGAGCGTCTGCCCTCGTGGGCCGTCGTGGCCGGACCAGTTGTGCCGGCCGGGGCCGGTGACGCCGTGCTGCCCTCCGCCAATCTGCCTGCTGTGGTTGTTCCTCCCTCCGGGGGCTCTCGGGGGCGGCATCGAGGGGCGCGCAAGGGGTGGGGGACCCTCGGGGCCGTGGGGCTCGTGCTGTCCGGCGGGATATCCGTGCAGTTCGGCGGGGCCCTTGCCGTGACCCTGTTGCCGAGGGCCGGGGCCTTCGGGATCGTCACGCTCCGGCTGGTCGCCGCCGCCGTCATCATGCTGGTGGTGTGCCGGCCCAAGGTGCGCGGGTACTCCCGGGGCGACTGGGGAGTGGTCCTCCTCTTCGGGGTGACCATGGCCGCCATGAACGGGCTGTTCTACCAGGCCATCGGCCGCATCCCGCTCGGCCCCGCCGTCACCCTCGAGGTGCTCGGGCCGCTCGTACTGTCCGTCATCGCCTCCCGCCGCGCCCTCAATCTCGCCTGGGCCCTACTCGCCCTCGCCGGGGTCTTCCTGCTCGGCGGAGGCGGCTTCAACAGCCTCGATCCCGTAGGGGTCGCCTTCGCCCTCGGCGCCGGTGCCATGTGGGCGCTGTACATCGTCCTGAGTTCCCGTACGGGACGCCGGTTCCCGCAGGCCGACGGGCTGGCGCTCGCCATGGCGGTCGCCGCGGTGGTGTTCCTGCCGCTGGGCGTCCTCGAGTCCGGCGAGAAGCTGCTCGACCCGACCACCGTGGCCCTGGGCGCGGCGGTGGGCGTACTCTCCTCCGTCCTGCCGTACACACTGGAACTGCTCGCCCTGCGACGCCTGCCCGCCTCCACCTTCGCGGTCCTGATGAGCCTGGAGCCCGCGGTCGCCGCGACCGCAGGCTTCCTGATCCTCGACCAGGCCCTCTCCGCCCCCGAGGCCCTCGCGATCACCCTGGTCATCGTGGCGAGCATGGGCGCGGTACGGACCCAGGTGAGCGGGAAGAAGATGCCGGCCGCCGGTGTCGAGGAGGCGCCTGAGCTGACTCGAGCGCCCCGGAAGCCACTGGAGTTGGAGGCCTGAGCGCGCCTCGCGCCGGCGTCGCCCTGTTCGCTCACGGCTCCTCGCATCTGCGGTAGCCGGCAATCGTGATCGGCAACCGTGATCGGGAATCGGCCACCTGAGAACGGGAGTGACCGCCTGTCGCCGTAAAGGCGACAAACCGCCGGTGCGGGCCGCCCTCGGGCCTTTACTGTACGTACATGCCGCGCTGCGCATCGCAGCCGCCCGAGGAGGACTCCTGTGTCATCGCCCTGCGATCCCCAGTACGCTCCCGTCGGCGATGTGGGTGCGGCACTCATGGTGATCGACTCCCAGCTCAAGAGCGTTCACGACGGCAAGGCCGGCGTCGACCCCGAACACCGCAAGCTGATCGACCAGTTCGCCGCGTCGCTGGGCCCCAAAGGGGCCAAGGACCTGCTGGACGGCGCCTGCACGCTGATCTACATGTTCATGACGTGGCTGCGGAAGGCTCACGAGGACCACGAGAAGGACGTCATCGAGTACGTGGTCCCCACCCTCGTCGCCACGATGCGGATGATGCCCAAGAGCGTCAGCCCCGAGGTGATCCCGACCATGGCGGGCATGGTCATCGCGGCGGGCACGGGGCTGAGCCCCAACCTGTGGCGCAAGCAGTACGGAGACTGGACCGAGGAGGAGATGACTCCCCTGGAGGCCACCGCGTTCCTGCTCGCGGAACACATCAACCGCATCACCGAGGACCCCGACTTCGCCACCCGTATGATCGCCGACGCGCTGTCCAGGTCGGTCGACGAAGGGTGAGGCATCGTGGCGGAGGGCACCTCGGATGACGGTCGGGGGCGTGAACTCGTGCTCCAGGAGGGCCTGACCCACGCACACCTCGCCCACGTCCACCGCGAGGCCCTGCGGGTGCTGCGCTCCGGCATCGACACGGCCCACGTGGACGCCTACAGCGACGACGCCTGGCCGCCGGAGACGCTGCCGTCGTACGAGCGCCTGCTGACCCTGGGGAAGGAGGCACCCGCGGACGGCAGACGCTCACGCCGCGACGACCCCGGGATGGCCATCGACATCGACGTCAGCGACGACGAACAGTTCGGCGTGCTGCTGGACCTGGCGCCGCACACGATCCACGCCGAGGCGCGACAAGGAGGGCGACCCGTCTTCAGCGCCAACGACTCGGGCACCTCGCTGTGGCTGTCGGTCACCCGGCGGCAGGAGGACGAACTGCGGTACCGACTGACGGAGTTGGGGATCCCGGCGACCGTATTCGCCGAGGCTCCCCGGCGCCGCCGACACAAGTAGCCGCCGGCCGCGCGGGGTTCGGCGATCAGCGGGGACCCGGACAGCCGAGCCGCGCCCAACGGCTCGGTCAGACGGACGGCTTCTCCCACACCGACACATGCTTCGTGCTCTCGCTCGTGAACGGCTCCCGCCCCCACCCCGCCCACCGCTCGCGCAACCGCATCCCCGCCAGCCGGGCCATCAGATCCAGCTCGGACGGCCATACGTACCGGAACGGAATGGACCGGTACGACCCGCGCCCGTCCACCACCTCGACGTAGTTCGAGCTGGTCGACTGGGTGGCGGTGTCGTACACGTCGAAGGCCCAGCGCGTCGGGCTCGTGTGGTACGGCACGACGCTCTGGCCGGGAGGCAGCCTCCGCAGCTCGGGAATCCCGACCTCGATCACGAAGGCCCCGCCGGGTGCCAGATGCGCCGCGACATTGCGAAAGCAATCGATCTGGGCGTCCTGTGAGGTCAGGTTCATGATCGTGTTGAAGACGAGATAGGCGACCGAGAAGTCCCTGTCGGTCGACTCGGCCCGCGTCGACGAGAAGTCCCCGATCGTCACCCCGATCGCGTCCCCGCCCTCCTTGGCGCGCATCCGGGCCACCATCGCCCGGGACATGTCGATCCCGTGCACCTCGACCCCGCGCCGCGCCAACGGCAACGCGATACGTCCCGTCCCGACGCCGAGTTCGAGGGCCCGCCCCTTGCCCGCAAGCCCGGCCAGGAAATCCACCGCCGGTTCGATCGCGGCCGGCGTGAACATCTCGGAGGACGGGTCGTCGTACTCCGCGGCCACGGGTTCCCCGAAGTAGCCGTCGTCGCCGTCATCGTTGCCGTCTTCGCCGTCAAGGTGATGGTCGTCTGGGAAAGTCACCGGAGGACCGTACTGCGGATTGCGATCGCGACGCATCCGAATTTGACCCGTCAATATTTGACCCGTCAATGCAAGCACGCTTGCTTGTTTCTGGCGGCACTGCCATCCTTCGAGAACGAGAAGAACGAGAA
Source organism: Streptomyces sp. NPDC047042 (assembly GCF_040644035.1). Lineage (NCBI taxonomy): Bacteria > Bacillati > Actinomycetota > Actinomycetes > Kitasatosporales > Streptomycetaceae > Streptomyces > Streptomyces sp. NPDC047042. The sequence continues at coordinate 124,637 of NZ_JBEYVP010000010.1, forward strand.
GAACGAGAAGAAGGAAGCGCCTCGTGTCCGAACCCTCGGCCGATACGCGGAACGTCATCGACGACCTGCGTCAGGAGAGCGCCCAACTCGACCATCTGGTGGCCGAGTTGAGCACCGAGCAGTGGGCCCTCGACACCCCCGCCCCCGGCTGGACCGTCGCCCACCAGATCGCGCACCTCGCCTGGACCGACCACTCCTCCGTGCTGGCCGTGACCGACCGGGCCGCCTTCGACCGTGAGGTGGAGAACGCGCTGCTCGCGCCGGGGGACTTCGTGGACAACGGTGCCGAGGAGTGGGCGGGGAAGCAGCCCGCGAGGTTGCTCGCGGACTGGCGGGCCGGGCGCGAGGCCCTGGCGGACGCCCTGCGCACGGCACCCGCCGGGTCACGGTTCCCCTGGTACGGCCCGCCGATGTCCGCCGCGTCCATGGCGACCGCCCGGCTGATGGAGACCTGGGCCCACGGTCTGGACGTGGCCGACGCGCTCGGCGTGCCCCGGATCGCTCCCACCGCCCGCCTCCGGCACATCGTCCGACTCGGCGTCCGTACCCGCGACTTCGCGTTCGGCGTGCACGGGTTGAACCCGCCGTTCGACGAGTTCCGCGTGGAACTCGTCGCACCTGATGGGGAGTTGTGGACGTACGGTCCCGATGACCCGAAGCAGGCGGTCGGCCGTGTCACCGGCCCCGCCCTCGACTTCTGCCTCCTCGTCACCCAGCGCGCCCACCGCGCCGACCTCGCCCTGCACGCCGAAGGTGACGACGCCGACCAGTGGCTCGACATCGCCCAGGCCTTCGCGGGCCCGCCGGGCAAGGGGCGGGCACCCGGCGGAGCGCAGCCGTGACAGCCCCCCGGAGGCATCCGGCCCCCCTCCGCGTCGGCAACGCCTCCGGCTTCTACGGCGACCGTTTCGACGCCATGCGCGAGATGCTCACCGGCGGCGAACTCGACGTCCTCACCGGCGACTACCTAGCCGAGCTGACCATGCTCATCCTCGGCCGCGAACGCCTCAAGGACCCGGGGGACCCGTCGGCCGGGTACGCCCGTACCTTCCTGCGGCAGTTGGAGGAGTGCCTCGGGCTCGCCCAGGAGCGCGGGGTGCGGATCGTCGTCAACGCCGGTGGCCTCAACCCGGCGGGCCTCGCGGTGAACGTCAGGAAGCTCGCCGAGCGGCTCGGGATCCCGGTCAGGGTCGCCCACGTCGAGGGCGACGACCTCACCGCCGGCCACCCCAACCACCTTGCCGCACACGCCTACTTGGGCGCCTTCGGCATAGCCGCCTGTCTGCGCGAGGGCGCGGAGATCGTCGTCACCGGCCGGGTCACCGACGCCGCGCTCGTCGCCGGACCGGCCGCCGCCCACTTCGGCTGGGGGCCGGGGGACCACGACCGGCTCGCGGGCGCTGTCGTCGCCGGGCATGTGCTGGAGTGCGGTACGCAGGCCACCGGCGGCAACTACGCCTTCTTCGCCGAGCACGTCCGCGAGGACCCCCGCGTTCTCCGCCACCCGGGTTTCCCGCTCGCCGAGATCCACGCCGACGGCACGAGCGTCATCACCAAGCACCCCGGCACCGGCGGCATCGTCGACCTCGGCACGATCACCGCCCAACTCCTCTACGAGACACAGGGCGCCCGGTACGCGGGCCCCGACGTCACCGCCCGCCTCGACACCGTCCGCCTCACCCAGGAGGGCCCCGACCGGGTACATATCCACGGCGTACGCGGGGAAGCGCCGCCGCCCACTTTCAAAGTGGGCCTCAACCGGCTCGGCGGTTTCCGCAACGAGGTCACCTTCGTCCTCACCGGGCTCGACATCGAGGCGAAGGCCGCGCTGGTGCGGGACCAGCTGGAATCCGCCCTTGACTCGGCCAAGTCCCGCCCCGCCGACGTCAGTTGGACCCTCGCCCGCACCGACCGCCCCGACGCGCCCACCGAGGAGACCGCCAGCGCCCTGCTCCGGCTCGTCGTCCGAGACCCCGACCAGCACGCCGTGGGCCGCGCCCTCAGCGGCGCCGCCGTCGAACTCGCCCTCGCCAGTTACCCCGGGTTCCATGTCCTGGCGCCGCCCGGCAAGGGCGCCCCCTACGGGGTGTTCGAGGCGGAGTACGTCCCCCAGGACACCGTGTCCCACGTGGCCGTCCTCGACGACGGACGCCGGATCCCCGTACCCCCGCCGCAGGACACCCTCGTACTGGAGGACCTGCCGAAGCCACCCCTGCCAGAACCGCCGCCACCGCCGGCCGGCCCGACCCGCCGCGCCCCCCTCGGCCTCGTCGCCGGTGCCCGCAGCGGGGACAAGGGCGGCAACGCCAACGTCGGTGTCTGGGTGCGCACGGACGAGGCCTGGCGCTGGCTCGCGCACACCCTCACCACCACCCTCTTCCGCGAACTGCTCCCGGAGACAGCCGAGTTGAACGTCGTACGCCACACCCTTCCGCAGCTCCGCGCCCTCAACTTCACCGTCGAGGGCATCCTCGGTGAGGGCGTGGCCGCGCAGCACCGCTTCGATCCACAGGCCAAGGCGCTCGGCGAATGGCTGCGCTCCCGGCACGTAGACATCCCGGAGGCACTGCTGTGACGGTCCTGACCTCGGCCCTCGACCCCGCCGGCGCGGACCAGTTGGCGAACCGCGAGTCCATGCTCGGCAAACTCGCCGCCCTCGACGCCGAACACGCCAAGGCCCTCGCGGGCGGCGGCGAGAAGTACATCGCCCGCCACCACGCCCGCGGCAAGCTCCTCGCCCGTGAACGCATCGAGCTGCTCCTCGACCCCGACACCCCCTTCCTGGAGCTGTCGCCGCTCGCGGCCTGGGGGAGCGAGTACGCGGTCGGGGCCGCTCTCGTCACCGGAATCGGGGTCGTCGAGGGCGTGGAATGTCTGATCACCGCCAACGACCCGACCGTGCGGGGCGGCGCCAGCAATCCCTGGAGCCTCAAGAAGGCCCTGCGCGCCAACGACATCGCGCTCGCCAACCGGCTGCCCCTCATCAGCCTCGTCGAGTCCGGCGGCGCGGATCTGCCGTCGCAGAAAGAGATCTTCATCCCCGGGGGAGCCGTCTTCCGCGACCTCACCAGGCTCTCCGCCGCCGGAATCCCCACGGTGGCCGTGGTGTTCGGCAACTCCACGGCCGGTGGGGCGTACATCCCCGGCATGTCCGATCACGTGATCATGGTCAAGGAGCGCGCCAAGGTGTTCCTCGGCGGGCCGCCCCTCGTGAAGATGGCCACCGGTGAGGAGAGCGACGACGAGTCGCTGGGCGGCGCCGAGATGCACGCGCGCGTGTCGGGCCTCGCCGACTACTTCGCCCTCGACGAGCACGACGCCCTGCGCCAGGCCCGCCGGGTTGTCGCCCGCCTGGGCCACCGCAAGGCGTACGCCGATCCGGCCCCCACCTCGGTCCAGCCGCCCAAGTACGACCCGGAGGAACTCCTCGGCATCGTCCCCGGCGACCTGCGGACCCCCTTCGACCCCCGCGAGGTCGTCGCCCGCATCGTCGACGCCTCCGACTTCGACGAGTTCAAGCCCCTCTACGGAACCAGCCTCGTCACCGGCTGGACCGCCCTGCACGGCTATCCGGTCGGCATCCTCGCCAACGCCCAGGGCGTCCTGTTCAGCGAGGAGTCGCAGAAGGCCGCCCAGTTCATCCAGCTCGCCAACCAGCGTGACATCCCGCTCCTCTTCCTCCACAACACCACCGGCTACATGGTCGGCAAGGAGTACGAGCAGGGCGGCATCATCAAGCACGGCGCGATGATGATCAACGCGGTCTCCAACTCCCGCGTCCCGCACCTCTCCGTCCTCATGGGGGCCTCGTACGGCGCCGGGCACTACGGCATGTGCGGGCGCGCCTACGACCCCCGCTTCCTCTTCGCCTGGCCCAGCGCCAAGTCGGCGGTGATGGGCCCGCAGCAGCTCGCGGGCGTGCTCTCGATCGTGGCCCGGCAGTCCGCGACGGCGAAGGGCCAGCCGTACGACGAGGACGCGGACGCCGCCCTCCGCGCGATGGTCGAGCAGCAGATCGAATCCGAATCGCTCCCCATGTTCCTCTCCGGGCGGCTGTACGACGACGGAGTCATCGACCCGCGCGACACCCGGACCGTCCTCGGCCTGTGCCTCTCCGCGATCCACACCGCCCCCTACGAGGGCGCCCGCGGCGGCTTCGGCGTCTTCCGAATGTAAGGAAAACCAACCGTGCCTGGGGAATCATCAGTGATCACCTCCGTACTCGTCGCCAACCGGGGCGAGATCGCCTGCCGGATCTTCCGCACCTGCCGTGAGCTGGGCATCCGGACGGTCGCCGTGCACTCGGACGCCGACGAGAACGCCCTCCACGCGCGCGTGGCCGACGCGGCGGTACGGCTGCCGGGGACCGCCTCCGTGGACACGTATCTGCGCGGCGACCTGATCGTGCGGGCCGCGCTGGCGGCCGGCGCCGACGCCGTGCACCCCGGGTACGGCTTCCTGTCCGAGAACGCCGACTTCGCACGGGCCGTCATCGACGCGGGGCTCGTGTGGATCGGCCCTCCACCGGCCGCGATCGAGGCGATGGCGTCCAAGACGCGCGCCAAGCAGCTGATGGGGCTCAAGCCGCTGACCGACGTCACCGAGGCCGACCTCCCGGTACTGGTCAAGGCGGCGGCGGGCGGTGGCGGACGCGGCATGCGCGTCGTACGTCAACTGTCCGACCTGGACGGTGAGTTGGAGGCCGCCCGCGCCGAGGCCCACAGCGCCTTCGGCGACGGTGAGGTCTTCGTCGAGCCGTACGTCGAGGGCGGCCGGCACATCGAGGTGCAGATCCTGGCCGACACCCACGGCACGGTGTGGCCGCTCGGCACCCGCGACTGCTCCCTCCAGCGCCGCCACCAGAAGGTCATCGAGGAGTCCCCGGCCCCCGGAATCCCCGAGACGCTCACCGCGGAACTGCACGAACTGGCGGTACGGGCGGCCCGAGCCGTCGACTACACGGGCGCCGGCACGGTCGAGTTCCTGGTGGGGGAGGACGGCCGGGCCCACTTCCTGGAGATGAACACCCGCCTCCAGGTGGAACACCCGGTCACGGAGGCGGTCTTCGGCATCGACCTCGTGGCCCTACAGATTCGAGTCGCGGAGGGCAGCGCTCTGGAAACTCACGGGGCTCTCGAAAACGGCGCCCCACGCGCGCGTGGCCACGCGATAGAGGCCCGCCTGTACGCCGAGGACCCGGCGCGGGACTGGACCCCGCAGACCGGCACCCTGCACCGACTGGCGGTCCCGTCCGCGTCGGACATCCGCCTGGACACCGGGTACGCCGACGGCGACACGATCCCCGTCCACTACGACCCGATGCTCGCCAAGGTCGTCGCACACGCCCCCACGCGCGCGGAGGCGATCCGCAAACTGGCGGGCGCCCTGGAACGCGCGACGATCCACGGCCCGACCACCAACCGCGACCTCCTGGTCCGCTCCCTGCGCCACGAGGAGTTCACGACGGCCCGTATGACCACGGCCTTCTACGACCGCCACCTCCCGGAACTCACCACCCCGACCCCCGACCCCCACGCCCCCCTGGCCGCCGCCCTCGCCGACGCCCACGGCCGCTCCCGCTTCGGCGGCTGGCGCAACCTGCCCGCACAACCGCAGGTCAAGCGGTACGCGACGACGGACGGCGAGGAACACGAGGCGACCTACCGCCACGCGCGCGAGGGCCTGACGGCGGACGGGGTCAAGGTCGTGCACGCCGACGCGCGTCTCGTCGTACTCGAAGTGGCCGGTGTACGAAGGAAGTTCGAGGTGACGCGCTACGGCGACCGGATCCACGTCAACAACACGACCCTCACCGCCCTGCCCCGCTTCCCGGCCCCGACCACCCAACACGCCCCGGGCTCGTTGCTGGCCCCCATGCCGGGCACGGTGCTGAGACTGGCGGAGGGCCTGACCACAGGATCCCCCGTACGGGCGGGAGAGCCCCTCCTATGGCTGGAGGCAATGAAGATGGAACACAAAATCGCAGCCCCAACGACAGGCACACTCACAGCCCTGCACGCCGTCGCGGGCCAGCAGGTGGAGGTGGGCACCCTACTGGCGGTGGTTGTGTAACGGGCGCCGGCGAAGCCGCGCCCGATAGGGGCGCGGGGAACTGCGCGACAAGCCCCAACGCACCCGTAGTCACCACACAACCGAACCCCCCTCCCCCTTAGGACCCTCATGCCCCCAACATTCGAATCCGAGGAACACAACGCCCTCCGCACCGCAGTAGCCACCCTCGGCACCCACTACGGCCGCGAATACATGACGAAGGTCACCGCGGAAAACCGCCACACAGACGAACTCTGGGCAGACGCCGCCAAACTCGGCTACCTCGGCGCCAACATCCCGGAAACCTACGGCGGCGGCGGAGGCGGCATAGCCGAACTCAGCATCGTCCTGGAAGAGCTCGGCGCCGCAGGCTGCCCCCTCCTCATGCTCATCGTCTCCCCGGCGATCTGCGGCACCGTCATCGCCCGCTTCGGCACGGACGCCCAGAAACAGGAGTGGCTCCCCGGAATCGCCGACGGCACCCGCACCATGGCCTTCGGCATCACCGAACCCGACGCCGGCTCCAACAGCCACCGCATCACCACCACCGCCCGCCGCGACCCGGACACCGGCGACTGGCTCCTCACCGGCCGCAAGGTCTTCATCTCGGGCGTCGACATCGCGGACGCGGTCCTCATCGTCGGTCGTACGGAGGACTCCCGTACCGGCAACCTCAAGCCCTGCCTGTTCATCGTCCCCCGCGACGCCGAAGGCTTCTCGCGGCGCCGGATCGACATGGACATCGAGTCCCCGGAGAAACAGTTCGAGCTGACCCTCGACGACGTACGGCTGCCCGCCGAGGCGCTCGTCGGCGACGAGGACGCCGGTCTGCTCCAGCTCTTCGCCGGGCTCAACCCGGAACGCATCATGACGGCCGCGTTCGCCATCGGCATCGGACGGTACGCGCTCGCCACGGCCGTCCGGTACGCGAAGGAGCGCACCGTCTGGAACGCGCCCATCGGCGCCCACCAGGCCGTCGCACACCCCCTCGCCCAGGCGCACATCGACCTCGAACTCGCCCGCCTGATGACGCAGAAGGCCGCCGCCCTCTACGACGCCGGTGACGACGTAGGCGCGGGCGAGGCGGCCAACATGGCCAAGTACGCGGCGGGGGAGGCCTGTGTGAAGGCCGTCGACCAGGCCGTGCACACCCTCGGCGGCAACGGCCTCACGCGGGAGTTCGGCCTCGCCTCCCTGATAACCGTCGCCAGGGTGGCTCGTATCGCCCCGGTGAGCCGGGAGATGATTCTCAACTACGTCTCCCATCAGACCCTGGGCCTGCCCAAGTCGTACTGAACGGCACAGCCCGACCGGCACGGTTTTGCGCGAGGAGAAACCATGTTCCGCAGCGAGTACGCAGACGTCGAACCCGTAGAACTCCCCATCCACGAAGCCGTGTTGGGCAGGGCCGCCGAGTTCGGCGACCAGCCCGCCCTCGTCGACGGCGTCGACGGCACCACCCTCACCTACGCCCAACTGGACACCTTTCACCGGCGGATAGCGGCCGGACTCGCCGAAGCCGGTGTGCGCAAGGGTGATGTCCTCGCTCTGCACAGCCCGAACACGATCGCCTTCCCGACCGCCTTCTACGCGGCCACGCGCGCGGGTGCCTCCGTCACGACCGTGCATCCGCTCGCCACCGCCGAGGAGTTCGCCAAACAGCTGCGCGACTCCGCCGCCCGTTGGATCGTCACCGTCTCACCGCTTCTGGAGACGGCTCGCGCGGCGGCCGAACTCGCGGGCGGGGTGAAGGAGATCTTCGTCTGCGACAGTGCGCCCGGGCACCGCTCACTCATCGACATGATCGGCTCGACCGCGCCCGAACCGGAGATCGACATCGACCCGGCCGAGGACGTGGCGGTACTCCCGTACTCCTCCGGGACGACCGGCATCCCCAAGGGCGTCATGCTCACGCACCGCTCCATCGCCACCAACCTCGCCCAGCTCGCGCCCGTCCTGCGTATGGGCCCCGGTGACCGCATCCTGGCGGTATTGCCGTTTTTTCACATCTACGGTTTGACCGCTCTCATGAACCTGTCCCTGGGGCATGGCGCCACCGTGGTCGTCCTGCCCCGCTTCGACCTCGACACCTTCCTCGCCGCCATCGAGAAGCACCGGATCACCGGCCTGTTCGTGGCCCCGCCGATCGTCCTGGCCCTCGCCAAGCACCCGGCCGTCGAGCAGTACGACCTGTCGTCCCTCCAGTACGTCCTCAGCTCCGCCGCCCCGCTGGACGCGACCCTCGCCGCCGCCTGCTCCGCGCGCCTCGGCCTGCCGCCGGTCGCTCAGGCGTACGGCATGACGGAACTGTCGCCTGGCACGCACGCCGTCCCCCTGGACGACATGAGCACCGCCCCGCCCGGCACGGTCGGCAGGCTCATCCCGAGCACCGAGATGCGCGTCCTGTCCCTCGACGACCCCGACCGGGACGCCGCCGTCGGCGAGGCCGGCGAGATCGTCATCCGCGGCCCCCAGGTGATGAAGGGCTACCTGGGGAACCCCGAGGCGACGGCCGCGATGATCGACGCGGACGGCTGGCTGCACACCGGGGACGTCGGCCATGTCGACGCCGACGGCTGGCTGTTCGTCGTGGACCGCGTCAAGGAACTCATCAAGTACAAGGGCTTCCAGGTGGCCCCCGCCGAACTCGAGGCCCTCCTCCTGACCCACCCCCGGATCGCCGACGCCGCCGTCATCGGCGTCTACAACGAGGACAACAACGAGGTCCCGCACGCCTTCGTCGTCCGCCAGCCGTCCGCGTCCGGCCATTCCGACGGCTCCGACCTCTCCGAGGGAGAGGTCATGATGTACGTCGCCGAGCGCGTCGCCCCGTACAAGCGGGTCCGGCACGTCACCTTCGTCGACGACGTACCGAGGGCCGCCTCGGGCAAGATCCTGCGCCGCAGGTTGAGGGAGAACGCAGGTTGAGGCAGAACACCAGTTGGGAGATGCCGTGACACGGACAGTGACCGCCACGCGCGCGCGTGGCATCGCCACACTGACCCTGGACGCGCCCGAGACCCGCAACGCCCTGTCCGCGCACCTCGTGCGGGACCTGGCCGACGCGCTCACGGACTGCGGCAAGGACCCGGACGTACGCGCGGTCGTCCTCACCCACACCGGGAACACGTTCTGCGCGGGCGCCGACCTGAAGCAGCCGCCCGACCCGGCGGCCCTCGTCGCCCTGTTCCGGCAGCTCATCGAGCTGCCGAAACCGGTCGTCGCCCGGGTCACAGGGCACGTCCGGGCGGGCGGCCTCGGCCTCCTGGGCGCGTGCGACCTCGCGATCGGCGGCCCGGAGACGTCGTTCGCGTTCACGGAGGTGCGGATCGGACTGGCGCCCGCGGTCATCTCCATGCCGCTGCTGCCCCGCCTCGACCCGCGCGCCGCCGCCGGCCACTACCTCACCGGTGACCGTTTCGACGCCGCGGAGGCCGTCCGTACCGGCCTGCTCACCGAGGCCGCCGACGACGTGGACGCGGCCCTGGAGCCGGTCCTCGACGGGCTGCGCAGCGCGGCGCCGGGCGCCCTGGCGGAGACGAAACGGCTGCTCACGGCCAAGGTGCTGGAGGTCTTCGACCGGGACACCGCCGAGCTGACGGCCCTGTCGGCACGACTGTTCGCCTCCGCCGAGGCCCGCGAGGGCATGACGTCCTTCCTCGAACGACGGGACCCGTCATGGAAGTTGTGACACGCGAGCCCATGCGGGAACCCACGCGACGCGAACCCGACGGGCGGGAGACCAAGCGACGCGAACCCAAGCAGGACCGCAGCCGTGCCACCCGCCGGCGTCTGCTGGAGGCCGCCGTGGCCTGTCTGGCCGAGCACGGCTGGGCGGGCTCCACGGTCTCCGTCGTCGCCGAGCGCGCCGGTGTCTCCCGGGGCGCCGCCCAGCATCACTTCCGTACCCGCGAGGACCTGTTCACGGCCGCCGTCGAGTACGTCGCCGAGGAACGCTCGACCGCCCTGCGCGCCCTCTTCCCCGAGGGCGCCGGCGACCGCCGCGCGGTGGTCGCCGCCCTGGTGGACCTCTACACGGGCCCCCTCTTCCGCGCCGCCCTCCACCTCTGGGTGGCCGCCTCCAACGAGGAGCAACTCCGGCCGCGCGTAACCGAGTTGGAGGCCCACGTGGGCCGCGAGACCCACCGGATAGCCGTAGAGCTGCTGGGCGCGGACGAGTCGCGTCCGGGCGTACGGGAGACGGTCCAGGGCCTCCTGGACATGTCCCGGGGTCTGGGACTGGCGAACCTGCTCACGGACGACGCGGGCCGGAGGGACCGGGTGGTGGCACAGTGGGCGGCCCTGCTGGACAAGTCACTGGACTGAGCACCCACCCGGTCCATTCGCCCCGTGTTCAGGGGCTGAGCCGCTCCACCCGCCAGCTCCCGTCCGCCTCCGCCACGTACCGCAGCCGGTCGTGCAGCCGGTTCTCGCGCCCCTGCCAGAACTCGACCGTCTCCGGGGCCACCCGGAACCCGCCCCAGTTCGGCGGCACCGGCACCTGCTCGCCCTCCGGATAGCGGGCGGCCAACTCGGCGTAGGAGGCGTCGAGTTCGTCCCGGGAAAGGATCACCGAGGACTGCTCGCTGGCCCACGCGCCGAGCTGGGAGCCGTGCGGCCGGGTACGGAAGTAGGCGGCCGTCTCGTCGCGTCCCGTACGGCGCGCGACGCCCGAGACGACGACCTGGCGGGCCAGCGGCAGCCACGGGAACAGCAGCGAGACGTACGGATTGGCGGCCAGGTCGCTCCCCTTGCGGGAGCCGTAGTTGGTGAAGAAGACGAAGCCCTGCTCGTCGAACTGCTTCAGCAGCACGGTACGGGAGGAGGGCCGCCCGTCGGCGTCGGCGGTGGAGAGGACCATGGCGTTGGGTTCGATGAGCCCGGCGTCCGTGGCGGCCTGCCGGAACCAGCGCGCGAACTGCTCCATGGGGCCGTCGGCCAGCTCGCCCTCGGTCAGGCCGTCGGCGCGGTACTGCTTGCGCATGGCGGCGGGGTCGAGGGGGAAGGTGGGGCGGCGGTCGGTCACACGGTCATCTTGCCGTATCGGCGACGTCACTGAGTGGCACTGAGTGCCGCAAGGGCTCCCCAAAGGTGGCACTCGGGGATATCGTGCTGTTGTCGTCCGGTTGAACGACCGATCGAACGGGGCATCACCCAGGTGACCGTTTCGGACCGCGAGCCAGATGGGAATGGCCGTGGAACCGAACCGACCTGAACCGCAACGAAACAGACCGGCCGGACCGGACGGGACACGGATTTCGCGCACTGGCGGCCGGACGGCCGTACCCCTGTCGCACACATCAAGAGGAGCCGCCTGATGTCCGACTTCGTACCCGGACTTGAGGGAGTAGTCGCGTTCGAGACGGAGATCGCCGAACCGGACAAGGAGGGCGGCGCACTCCGGTACCGGGGCGTCGACATCGAGGACCTGGTCGGCCACGTCTCCTTCGGCAACGTCTGGGGCCTGCTCGTCGACGGCGCCTTCAACCCCGGCCTGCCGCCGGCCGAGCCGTTCCCGATCCCGGTCCACTCGGGCGACATCCGGGTGGACGTCCAGTCGGCCCTCGCCATGCTGGCGCCGGTCTGGGGCCTGCGTCCGCTGCTCGACATCGACGAGCAGACGGCCCGCGACGACCTCGCCCGCGCCGCCGTCATGGCCCTGTCGTACGTCGCCCAGTCGGCGCGCGGGCAGGGCAACGCCATGGTTCCGCAGCGCGAGATCGACAAGGCGCAGTCCGTCGTCGAACGCTTCATGATCCGCTGGCGCGGCGAACCGGACCCGAAGCACGTGGCCGCGGTGGACGCGTACTGGACGAGCGCGGCCGAGCACGGCATGAACGCGTCCACGTTCACCGCGCGGGTGATCGCGTCGACGGGCGCGGACGTGGCGGCGGCGCTGTCGGGGGCCGTAGGGGCGATGTCCGGCCCTCTCCACGGAGGCGCGCCCTCCCGCGTCCTCGGCATGATCGAGGAGATCGAACGCACGGGCGACGCGGACGCCTACGTCAAGCAGGCCCTGGACAAGGGCGAGCGCCTGATGGGCTTCGGCCACCGCGTCTACCGCGCCGAGGACCCACGCGCGCGCGTGCTGCGCCGTACGGCCCGTGACCTGGGCGCTCCGCGCTTCGAGGTCGCCGAGGCGCTGGAGAAGGCCGCCCTCGCGGAGCTGCACGCCCGCCGTCCGGACCGGGTCCTGGCGACGAACGTCGAGTTCTGGGCGGCGATCGTCCTGGACTTCGCGGAGGTCCCGGCCCATATGTTCACGTCCATGTTCACGTGCGCCCGCACGGCCGGCTGGTCGGCGCACATCCTCGAACAGAAGCGCACCGGCAGGCTCGTACGCCCGTCGGCCCGCTATGTCGGCCCGGGCACCCGCAACCCGCGTGAGATCGAGGGTTACGAGGGCATCGCCCACTGAGCCCTCCGACCGGCCCTGACCGGGTACGGCCCGGGTACGCCGACCTGCTGCCCGCTCCGATAACGTGTCCCGCTCGAACAGGGGAGGCACAGCACATGCTGGTCGGGGCGGGAAACAGACGGCACGGATCGGCCAAGGCGGCGCTGCTGGCGGCGTCGCTGACGGCGCTCACGGCACTGACGGGCTGCTCGGAGGCGGCGAACGAGGGCGCGAAGCAGCCCGCGCCAGTGACCGCCTCCGCGACAGCGCGCGAGGCCACCGCCGAGAGCGGCGGCAACATCGGAGCCGCCGACTCGGCCTGCAAGCTCCCCGTCACCTTCGACATCGCCAAGGACTGGACGGCGGAAGCCGTGACCGACCCTCCGTATCAGGGCCCGGTAGGCCTCGTGTGCGAGGTGGACGCCAAGCCGGCCGGCCACATCGGCTTCCTCCGCGTGTGGACCGCAGGCCCGGGCACCGCCGACGCACGCGCCGTACTGGAAGCCTTCGTGACCGCGGACAAGAACACGAGCAAGGCGCGGTACAGCACATTCCAGGCGGGCCCCCTCGCGGGCGTAGAGGTGACGTACGCGTATCAGAGCCAGTTCGACGACACGGCGAAAACGGAACGCGCCCTCGCGGTCACGACACCACGCGGCCCGGCCGTCGTACACCTCGGAGGCCTGGACGACGGCGAACACGAGGCGATGCTCCCGGCGTTCGAACTCGTGAAGCGCACCCTGAAGGCCTGACCCTGAAGGGCTGACCCTGAAGGGCTGGAGCCGACCCGGAGTTCGTCTCAGGAGGGTGGCCAGTTGCGCAGGGCGGCGTCGGCCAGCTTCTGGAGTTCGTCGCGGCAGACACCGCTCGCGGCCTGTACGGACATGCCGAACGCGAACGTGGTGACGTAGCGGGCCAGTAGCCCCGGATCGGCGTCCGCGGGCAGGTCACCCTCGTCGACGGCCCGCTGGAACCGCTCCCGGAGGCGGGAGCACGCGTTGTCGCGCCAGTCGATGAGGAGGCCGCGGATCTCCTGCCCGGAGTCGCTGACGGTCAGGGCGCCCTGGACGCCCATACACCCTTGGGGACTGGCCGGGCGGGTGGTGGTGCGCACGGTGCCGGCCAGGATCGCGGTGGCGACACCGAGGGCGGTCGGCTCGTCCAGAGCCCGGGGCAGATATGCGCTCGGGCCTTCGGTATAGCGCTCCAGGGCCTTGCGGAACAGCGTCTCCTTGTTGCCGAAGGCCGCGTACATGCTGGTGGTGGAGATGCCCATCGCGTCCGTGAGGTTGGCGAGGCTGGCCCCCTCGTAGCCGTGCTCCCAGAAGACCAGCATGGCGCGCTCGAGAGCTTGGTCGGCGTCGAATCCTCGCGGTCGGCCGATAGCGCCGCTCTGTTTCTTCTCCACGCCCACAGTCTACGTCTTCTGCAGTGATCGATACAGAAGTGCTATGTTCGACTTCTGCAGCGATCGTTGCGGAAATCGAGGGAGGCTGTTCACGTGGGATTACTTGAGGGAAAGACGGCTCTCGTCACCGGAGGCAGTACCGGTATAGGCCTGGCCAGCGCGGTGAGGCTGGCGGCCGAGGGCGCACATGTGTTCATCACCGGCCGACGCAAGGCCGAACTCGAAGCGGCCCTTGATGTGATCGGCTCGTCGGCCACCGCGGTCACCGGCGACATCTCGAACCTGGCCGACCTGGACCGGCTCTACGAGGAGATCCGCAGCCGGGGGCAGGGCCTGGACGTTCTGTTCGCGAACGCCTCCATCGCCGCGCTCGGACCGCTCGGGGAGATCACCGAGGAACACTTCGACACCATCTTCGGCATCAACGTCCGCGGCACACTGTTCACCGTCCAGAAGGCGCTGCCACTGCTCAACGACGGCGCCACGATCATCCTCAACGGCTCCACCAGCGTGGACTCCGGCGACGAGGCATTCGGCGTGTACGCCGCGACCAAGGCCGCCACCCGATCCTTCTCCCGGACCTGGGCCAACGAACTCAAGGGACGCGGCATCCGGGTCAACACCGTCACCCCGGGCCCGATCCTGACCCCTGCCCTGGTGGGGCTCACCCCCGACCCGGAGCAGTTCAAGCAGCGACTGGCAACGGCTGTGCCACTGGGACGACTCGGACGCCCGGAGGAGATCGCCGCCGCAGTGGCCTTCCTCGCCTCCGAGCAGAGCAGCTTCATCACCGGTTCGAGCCTGTACGTCGACGGCGGCCTCAACCAGATCTGAGAGGCGGGACCCCTCATGGATCACCGCATGTCCGACGGCGACAGCGACAGCGACAGCGGCAGCGATCTGCGCGCCTTCTACCTGCGCTACGTCGAGGCGCTCAACGCCCACAAGTTCGACGGCATGGACGAGTTCATCGACGACCGGACTACTTTGAACGGCGAGCCGGCCACCAGGGACGACCTCATCTCGGTCCAGAAGCATGCCGTGGACGCGGTTCCGGACCTCAGCTGGGAACTCAAGGAAATGCTCTTCGACGGCGACCGCTTGGCGGCCCGTCTGGTCAACACCGGTACTCCGCTGAAGGAATGGCTCGGTGTGGCTCCCACCGGCGCCTCGTTCGAGATTGCCGAGTACGCCATCTACCAGGTCCGCAACGGACGGTTCGTGCACATGACCGCCCTGCACGACGCCGGCGAACTTCTCCGGCAACTGACCGGCCACCCAATCCGCGAGGATGCGAAGTGACAGTCACACTGATCACCGGGGCCAACAAAGGCATCGGTTTCGAGACAGCCAAACAGCTCCTCGCGTTGGGTCACGTCGTCTACGTCGGCGCGCGTGACGTCGAGCGAGGCGAGAAGGCGGCGGCAGCGCTTGGCGCACGATTCGTGCGGCTCGACGTGACCGACGACGCGTCGGTGAGCAACGCGCTGGCGACGATCGACTCGGCCGAAGGCCGACTCGACGTCCTGGTGCACAACGCGGGCATCCTCGGGGACGGAGTCATCGACGGCCCCACGGCCCTCCGGGCCTTCGACACCAATGCGGTGGGAATCGTGCGCGTCACGGAGGCGGCACTTCCCCTCCTGCATAAATCCTCGAACCCGAACGTGGTCACCGTTTCGAGCAGTGCCGGATCGTTCTGGGCGGTGACCAACCCGGACCGGCCGGAGTTCGGCCTGCCGTTGGCGCTCTACTCCGCCTCGAAGTCCGCGGCCACCATGCTCACGGTCCAGTACGCCAAGTCCCAGCCGCGCATCAGATTCAACGCGGTGGAGCCCGGCACCACGGCGACCGACCTGACTGCGGCGTTCGGAATCGGAAGGGCGCCAGAGGTGAGTGCCAGGGTCGTCGTACGAATGGCAACTCTCGACGCGGACGGCCCGACAGGAACTTTCCAGGACGAGAACGGGGAGGTGCTCTGGTAGCGGTGCGTTCATCCTGCGTGCGGAGTCCTTGAACGCAGGCGACCCGCGAGCTCGGGCCCTCTGGAGGAGGGGCCGGCCGGACTCACCGGCGAGCTCGCGGGTCGGGTGACTGCGTTGGATTCGGCCGGCTTGCGTGTCAGTAGCCCACGCTGGTCCGGCACCGCATTGAACGTGGTGGCGAGCCGCTAGCCCGCAGCCACCTCACGCGTCCGGGTTTCACTCATGTACCCGATCACCTCCCTTCAGTGTGCTCACACACTAGATACGGGCACGACCGTCGTTCAACCGCTTTTTCGAGACCTTGGGGCAGGGGTGCCGCTGCCGTCGAGGCAGGCCTCCTCCGGAGGGGCGTTCAGAGTCTCGTAGTGGTCGCACAGGGCCTTCAGGGAACGGGACAGACGGCGCGCGTATGCGATGTGTGAACTCAGGCTGGGGCGCGGCTCGATGCGCAGCTTCCTGCGGCTCTCGGTGACGGCCGTCCAGGCGCACACACGGGCGAGGTCGTAGTCGTCGTCCGGTCCTGCGGCGGCCCGCTCCACTTCGGGGATGACGAGCGCCAGGTGTCCCTTCAGCATGAGCATGAGTGTCTCCAGTTCCTGCGCGGAGGGCACTGTGGCGTCGGGCGCTAGCAGGCGGCCCGCGCTGGCGCGCATGATCTCGATGTCGACGGGGAGCGAGGCGTTCGCGGTCACAGCCACTCTCCCCGTGAGCGGGCGTTGGCCATCGCGACGGCGGTGCGCAGGGCCTGCGCCTCGGTGACGGGCCGGAGGTCGTCCGGCCGTGCGTCCCATTCCCGGCCACCGCCGATCGGCCGCAGTTGGACGTACGGCCCCTCGTAGCCCATGACCTTGCCGACCTTCCTGGTGCCGGTGTCCTCGACGGTGTCGCCGAGGTTCGGCTTGTACGCAGTCACCTGCAACGGGCCTCCTGGGCCGACACAGTCAGCGCGTACGCCGGCCCGTGTGGTGGAAAGGCGTACGCGCGCATCGGAGAAGTAGTGCCCTGTTCGAGGCAACGAGCAGATGTCGACATAAACCCTTTGCGCTGGGCCCTGCGCCGTCGGGCGTGGACGAGGATGGCACCCCACATCTCCGGCGACGGATCGCGCACGATCATGTTCGAGTCCTCCTGCCGGTCCGAACCAAGCGCGTGGTGGCTGGATTCAGGCAGCCGGAACAGGAGTGTTCTCACCCGTTCGAGCAATCGTGGTACAAGGTTCACGTCGACTCCTTCGCAGTCGGCCACGCCTCGGGACCGTGTCAGCGGTCGCCGGGGCTTCATCGGAGCCGTTGCCCCGTATTGCCGTTTCTCGTCCCACTACCGTTCCAAAAGCAGGGGGCACCGTCACGGGCGGCCATGTCCAACTTTCCTGGACCGACAGCACAGCCTTGACCTGCGGCAACGCCTCTTCTTGGGCAGTGCGTTGGGCTGCACGCCCGGCGAATTCTCCCCGCACCGACATCCTCTGGGTGACTGCACGGATACCGTGAGTTCACAACGTCGCGCAGGGGAGTCCGCCCATGACCGCTCGTCCCAAGCTCGGTTCCAAGGCTGACCGGGACGCCCTCCGCCACGACATGACCGGCGCCGGATGCACGGTCGCGGACATCGCCATCGAGATGCGCATCCGCTTTCGCATGCGCCCTCGTGAGGCGTGGAGGCACGCCCAGGGGTGGACCCTGCAGGAGGCGGCGGACCGCGTTACTCAGGTCAGCAGCCGCCGTCCCGGCGAGGCCGTGGCTGCCGACGCATCGCTCGTCGCCAAATGGGAGAAGTGGCCGGGACCGTCTGCCCGTCGACCGACCCCCGCCGTCTTCCTTGCCATGGCTGACGCCTTCGCCTGCAGCGTGGAGAACCTGCTTGACCTGGACGACCGGCGGGCCCTGCCCGAAGGCGACCTGCGCCTGCTGAGCGGCCCGGTCCCTTCCCCCGAGGCGCCCCCTCCAGCACTGCGAGCATCAAGTCAGCAGACGGAGTCGAGCGGCAGCGACCTGGTGCGCCTTGCCGCAGACGAGTCCGCGGCCTGGGCGCAATGGGCAGAGGCATCCAACGTCGGGGACTTGGCGCTGGAACAGCTCATGGCCGACACCCGGGCGCTGGCTTCCGACTACCTCACCTCCGACCCGCTGCCTCTCCTCGCGCGCACGCGGGCCCTGCGGGACCGCGTCTTCGCTCTCCTCGAAGGCCACCAATACCCGCGCCAGTCCGCCGACCTCTACGCGGCGGCCGGCTACCTGTGTGGACTGCTCGCATGGATGTCGTCCGACCTCGGGCAGCTCAGAGACGCTGACACGCAAGGCCGTACGGCGTGGCTCTGTGCCGAACTGGCCGGGCACAACGACCTCCGCGCCTGGGTGCTGTCCACCCGCTCCAAAGTCGCGTTCTGGGACGGGCGCCTACGGGACGCCATCACCTACGCCCGGCGCGGGATGGCGTACCGCTCCTCGGGCACGGTCGCCGTGCTGCTCGCCTGTCAGGAGGCCGATGCCTGGTCACAACTCGGAGCTGAGAACGAGGCTCTGGAAGCACTGAGTCGCGCCGCCGACGCCCGCGGATCCGTGACCGGCGAAGACGACATCGGGGGCATCTTCGCTTGCCGACCCGCACGCCAGGAGAACTACGCCGCAGCGGTCCACCTCCGTGTCGGGCGCCCGGCTGACGCCCTCCGCGCGGCGGACAGTGCCATCACTCTCCTTGCCGCACAGCCCGTACGTGCTTACGGCACCGAGGCACAGATCCACATCAGCAAGGCCGCAGCGCACCTGAGCGCCGGCGAAGCAGAGGGCGCCTTCGAAGCGCTCGCGCCGGTGCTCGCGCTCCCACCCGACCACCGACTCGCGCCCGTCACCCGGCGTCTGGGCGAGTTGCCCGTCGATGCCGGTGGCCCGCACGCGAGCGGCACGGCATCCGTGGGTCTGCGCGCAGCCATCGAAGAGTTCTGCCTGGACTCCGCTCCGCGCCACCTTGCGCTCTCGTCAGGAGAAGGTGCCTCCTGATTTCATCTCCGGCATGACCTCTCGAACCGAGACCATGCGGAACCACTGGTGGTGGCGGCCCGGTTGGAGTGTGGGCCGCCGCTTCTACACCTGGCACCTCACCTTCGAGGGCGAGGCGGATGTGCACCGGCTTGCCGCCGAGTACCGGTCGGCCCTTGCTCCGCTCGGAGACGTCCTGACCCCCATCCCCGACCGATGGCTGCACCTGACCATGCAGGGCATCGGCTTCGTGGGGGAGGCGAAGGAAAGAGACGTGCAGGCCATCGCCGACCTGGCTCGGGATCGACTGGCAGCCGTCCCCGCCTTCGACCTCCGGATCGGGCCGGCCGTACTCGATCCGGAGGCGGTCCTTCTGCACGTCAACCCTGATGCTCCGGTCCGCACCGTGCGGGACGCGATTCGGGACGCGATCGGTGACGTCCTCGGCGATGTCCCCGAGAAAGCCGAAGGCTTCACACCGCATGTGTCTGTCGCCTACAGCAACAGTGAAGGCCCCGCTGAACCGATCGCCCGAGCACTTGCCGGGCTTGACATCACGCCCGCTGGATCACGTGTCTCCGCGGTGGAACTGATCGTGATCAACCGGGATCACAAGATGTACGAGTGGGAGACGTTCGCGAGCGTTCCACTCGGCTGACTCGGAGCCGGGCATGTGCTCGAGCCCCGTCGCCCGTACGAACCCCCGAGTGAACTGGGCGGCGGGGTGCGGTTGGGCGCGGCTGGCGGCAACGCCTCTCAGCGGGGCGCCGCCGCCGCAGTCCCCCAGGCCCGCCCGATCTCAGCAGCCGGGAACGGCGTCAGCTTGCTCTCGTTGAGCAGACGGCGGGTGAACTCGCCCATGATCGCGGCGGCTCGCGCATGCCGGTCGATGATCGCGGCGATCTCGCGCGGGACGCCGGCGGGCTGGTGGCCGTTGATCCACTCGCGCAGGAACGCCTCGTGTTCCATGCCGCCGAGCAGGCCGTCGGGCAGGTGGTGGTGGAGCAGATGGCTCGCCGTGTAGTGGCGGTCATAGACGAGGTGGTCGGAGAGGAACTCCGCCTCGGCCGCCGACAGTTCGAAGTGGGAACTCAGGGCGAGTCCGAAGTCCGCGAAGTAGAGCAGCTGTCCGTCGGTCAGGACATTGGCGAAGTGGGCGTCGAAGTGGACCAGTCCGCGCGAGCTCATGAAGGCGCTCCCGCGTGCGAGGGCCTCCTCCACCCATGGGTACGGCGAATCCTCCCCGCCCTCCGGTGCGGGCGTCCGGTAGTCGTTCAGCCAGTCGGCGAGCGTCTGTGGCACATGTTCCAGGAAGAGCACGAGGCTGGACGAAGACCGGCCGATTGCCTCGAGGCGTTCGCGTACGGCCGCTGAACCCTCCCAGTGCGCGACCGCCCCGTCGATACCCCCGAAAGCGTCGGCGAACCCTTCGGGAGGGGAGTCGGGCAGGATGCGCCAGTGGTACATCAGCGGAAAGCCCTCGTATTCGTTCCCGAGGACCCAGTTGGTGGTCATGGCATGCACGGCCAGCTCCCGCCAGGCCCCGAAACCGGCTGACCCCACTCCGTACTGGTAGAACATCGGCAGCCCGAACAGGTTCGCCGTCGACCGCGCGTTCTCCGGCCGCAACTCGGTCTCCGTCAGCGGGATCCGCTTGACGAACACCCGCGTGCCGTCGATGTCCAGCTCCGCCGATCTGCCGCCGATGCCGGACCCGAGCGGCTCGGCGGCGGCCACGACCTCGCCGAGCCGACGGTCGCTCAGCAAGGACAAGTGCGTGGCCACAGTCCCGTAAGTGGCGAGCCGCGCGGCATACCGCGGGTTCGGGGGATGCATTCACGACTCCTCGGTGCCCCGAACCAGGGCTTCGGTAAGTGATCGTCTCGTTCTCGTGCAGGTGATCGAGCCTATCCGCCATGCGAGTCCGCGCGACCCAGGTTTTTTTCGTCGGGTGAGCCCGTGAGCTGCATGGTCACCATCTGGTTCCCGAGTCACCGAAAAGTGCGTTCTTCCACGTCAGCCGCCACTCTCCTACGGTTTCCCAGTAACCAACAGAGACCCACGAACAGGCGGACCCACCATGGCCATCACCCTGCTGAACCCCGAAGGACTGCCCAAGATCGACGTCTACCGGCAGGTGTCCGTAGCCACCGGCTCGAAGCTGGTCTTCCTCGCCGGGCAGGTCGCCTGGGACGCCGACGGCGTCACCGTCGGCGAAGGCGACCTCGCGGCGCAGGCCGAGCGGGCCTATCTCAACGTCGGCACCGCACTTACGGAGGCCGGCGCGACCTTCGACGACGTGGCGAAGCTGACCGTCTACGTCGTCGACTGGACGCCCGACAAGATGCCCCTGCTCCTGGAGGGCATCTCCCGGGCGACCGAGAAACTGGGCGTGACCTCGGCGCCGCCGGTGACGATGATCGGCGTCGCGGCACTGGACATCCCCGAACACCTGGTCGAGATCGAGGCCACCGCGGTCATCGACTGACCGACCCTCCCGGGCGGATCGTCCGTACGGCGAGCACCGGGTCGACCGGTACGCCGAGTCGCTCGACGGCGACGGCCACGAGGTGGGCCGGCAGGTCGTCGTCCAGGAGTCCGTGCACGTACTGGAGGGCCTGGGCCGGAGACAGGACGGGCAGCCTCTGCCGCAGGCCCCGTACCGCACGTATCCGCCCCTGCGCGGCGGCGAGTTCGCGTATCTCGTCGTGCAGGTCGTCCACGGCGGTGCGGACGGCCAGGCCCCGGACGCGCACCCGGTAGTCGGTCTCCCACTCCCCGTCCGCCATGGAGGCGGCCCCGATCACATGCAGCCCTCCGTCGACACGGTCGACGAGGTAGGGGCCGTTGCCGATCAACATCAAGCGGTGGTCCCCGGTGCGTACGAACTCCTCGGACTGGCAGAAGACCAGCCACACCAACTCGTGCGCCTCGACACGCGCGACCACCACGCGCGTCACCGGATCCACGCCCGGCCCCGACGACTTCCGGTACTCGCGGTCCAGTTCCTCCTCCACGATCCGCACCGCGTCCTCGCGCCCGATCCCGCCGAGGCGGCCCCCGTCACCCCTCACGGCACTCGCGCACCATGAACACGTCCACCGCGTCCTCGCTCTCCACCCGGAACCCGTGCCGCTCGTACAGCCGGCGTGCCGGGCTGCCCTGGAGCACGTCCAGGCGGACGAGGGTGCCCTCGGCGTCGCATCGTGCCAGCAGGGCGCTCAGTACGCCCGCGCCGACGCCGACGCCCTGGTGGCGCTGGTCCAGGTAGAAGTGTTCGATCCAGTGGGCGTCCTCGGCGGGGCGCAGAGCCACGCAGCCCGCGAACTCGCCGCCCACCTCGATCACCCAGGTGTGGGCCGGGTCGAACGCGTCCCGGAAGCGCTGGCGGACGCGGTGTTCGTCGTAGCGCCCGAGTCGTTCCAGATCCGCCCGCATCGCCGCGGCTCGTATCTCGGCCAGCGGCTCCATGTCCGCTGTCGTCGCCGGTCGTATGTCCCAGTCCGCCATGATCGGCACGGTACTACTCCGTTGACGATGTCCTGCCGAGTGCTATTTCCTGGCGCCGTGTCTGATCTTCGTATCGTGCCCGTGAGCGACATCGACGAGGCCGCCCTCGAGGACTGGCGGCTCGTCCACAACCTGATCGTTCCGCCTGCCGCCATGTCCCTGGACGCGGTACGCGCGCGTAGTGTCCGCAACCGGCTGGAAGTCGCCTATCTCGGCGACACCCTCGTGGGGTGCTCCACCGTTCGACCGCCCGCCGGGGACGGTGGAACGGCCGTGGCCACCGTCATCGCGCGCGTGCTGCCCGGTTTCCGGCGGCGCGGGTTCGGGGCGGAGATCTACGCGCGCGGGCTCACGCTCGCCCGGGAGCTGGGAGCCGACCGGATCGAGACCGTCGTCCTGGCCGCCAACGACGACGGGCTCTCCTTCGCGCTCAAACACGGGTTCGTCGAGGTCGAGCGGTATGTGCTGGACGGCGAGAGCGACCTTTGGATCGACCTCCGGCTGGCGGGCGGGGGCACGGGCGCGGGATCATGAAGGCCCCGGACGTTCCGTGCCGAGGCTTCTCGCATTCCGGATGGTCGGTTTGGTCCGGCGGGGTGCAGGGCAGAAGGGGCTTGTTCCCGGAGTACGGCGGATTTCCGCCGTACAACGATTTCCTTCGAACTTGGGGGAACTCGATGTGTGCTGCGTCACGTTCGAGTTGAATGATGGTGAGTGAGCGAACCGTCGCGCAGTACGCGGACGCAGCCTGCAGGGGGTCCAGGTGAGTGCTTCCCGGCGTAGTGGGACCACCGACGAGCTGGGGCCGGACGAGCCAGAGAGGGACGGCCCGGAAGGTTCGGACGGCGGTGGGTTCGACCTGCTCGCAGCCCTTCTCGACGGCATGGATGCCGCCCTGTGCGCCTTCGACGCGGACGGCGTGGTCACCCACTGGAACCGGGAGGCCGAGCGGATCCTCGGCTGGAGTGCCACCGAGGCCGTCGGACGGCACGGGTTCGCCGGGTGGGCGGTGCGCAGCGCCGACGCCGAGGAGATCGAGGGGCGGCTGCTCTCCGCGATGCACGCCCCGGGCCGCCAGGTGCACGAGTTCGCGCTGCTGACCAAGGACGGCGGGCGCGTGCTCGTACGGACGCAGTCGGCCGCCGTGCGCGGGCCCGACGGCAAGCCCGCCGGGCTGTACTGCGCCTTCAGCGAGGTGCACGCGCAGATAGACCTCGAGCGGTCGATCGCCCTGAGCGAGGCTCTGTTCGAGGACGCGAGCTGGGGTGTCGTGCTCGTCGACGCCGATCTGCGGCCCGCCGTCGTCAACGCGCACGCCGCACGCTCGTTCGGCATCGGGCGTACCGCCGTACTCGGACGGCCCCTCGGTGAGCTGCTCGCGCAGGGCGTCGAGGAGCTGGAGAGCGCGCTGACGCACGTACTCGCCGAGGGCGCGCCGCCCGCGCCCGCCGAGATGTGGGTGAGCGTACGGACGCCCGAGGGCGACAAGCGGCGCTGCTGGCGCAGCGGCTTCCTGCGGCTGGCCTCGCCGCTCACCGAGGAACCAGTGCCGCTCGGCGTGGGGTGGCTGTTCCAGGACATCACCGAGAACAAGCAGATCGAACAGGAAGCCGCCCAGCTGCGGTTCCGCACCAACCAGCTGCACCGTGCCGCGCGTGCCGCCGCCGAGTGCGAGGACGCCGCCGAGGCCGCGACCACGCACCTGGACTTCGCCCTCGCCGGCTTCGCCGACCACGCGCTCATCGACCGGATCGCCGTCATCGGCGGTACGGCGGCCGACGGCACGGCGAACGGCGGTGACGGGCCGGTACGCCTGGTCCGCGCCGCCGCGACGCCCTCCGGGGCGCCCGGGCCCAGCGTCCTCGCCGGCCAGGCCGGACTGCCGGTGAGGTACGGCGACGGCCACCCTGCCGTGCAGTGCGTGGAGCGGTCCGGATCCGTACGGGCCAGCGCCGGGTCGTACGCCGTCGAGCAGGCACGCGCGTGGGCCGTGCAGCGCCAGTGGCCGCCGGAGTCGGTCCACGCCCTGTGCGCGGTGCTGCGCAGCCGGGGCCGCACCCTGGGTGTCGTAACGTTTCTGCGCGGTGCCGGCCGAAGCCAGTTCGAGCGATCGGACGCCATGTACGCCGAGGACGTGGCCGCCCGGATCGCGACGGCCCTGGACCTGGCCGCGCCCGACGGGGGAGGGGCTCAGCGCTCGTAGAAGATCCGGTCGCCGTACTGCTTCATGATGCGCGCGTTCCACTCATGGCCGCCGTCCACGTTGCCCGAGCGCAGCAGCGGGGGCTCGATGCCCCGTTCCGCCAGGATGCCCGCCGCCGTCGCCATGACGGACTGGAGCAGCGCCGACGTGACGACCGTGGAGGCGGGGGCGAAGGGCGCCGGGACGGTGTCGAGGGTGAGTACGGCGTCCCCGGGGGCGATCTTCGAGTCCAGTACGACGTCGCAGTGGTCCCTGAGGAACGTGCCCGAGGGATTCCGGGGCGTCGTCTCCGTCGTGTACGCCACCGAGGTCACGCCGATGACCTTCACGCCCAGGGCACGCGCGTGCAGCGCCATTTCCACCGGGAGGGCGTTGCGGCCGGACAGGGAGACGACCACGAGTACGTCCCCCGCGCGCAGCGGTGACGTGTCCAGGACGGCCGTCGCCAGGCCCTCGACGCGCTCGAGGGCGGAGCCCAGGGTGGCCGGCATGACATCGACGCCGACGACGCCGGGGACGGTCAGCAGGTTCATCAGAGCGAGGCCGCCCGCGCGGTAGACGACGTCCTGCGCGGCGAGCGAGGAGTGCCCGGCGCCGAAGGCGAACAGCCGGCCCCCGGCGGCCACGGTGTCGGCGATGAGCGTGCCGGCGGCCCTCACGGCCTCCGCCTCCTCGTCGCGCACGCGCTGCAGCAGCCCGATCGCGGCGTCGAGGAACTGCCCGGCCAACTCGCTGTCGCTCATTGCTAAGCCCTTCGGGAGATCGGCGCATCCGTCCGTGTCGCCGATCACGGTGAGGTCTGGACCACTGCCCTGTCAACAGCGCCGCGAGCCGTTACCGCGGCCCTCGCCGTACCCTCGATGAAACGTGCTGTGTACCCGGCCGCGGGGATCCGTAACCGTGTGGTCGCAACGCGGCGGCACGGTTGTCAGTGGTATGCGTCAGAATTGAAGCCAGGGCCAGCGCACGCGCCGGAGCCGTCGAGCCTCCGGCACATCTCATCAAGGGGCACGAATGTCCGGACTGATCGATACGACGGAGATGTATCTCCGCACCATCCTCGAGCTGGAGGAGGAAGGTGTGGTCCCCATGCGCGCCCGGATCGCCGAGCGGCTGGACCAGAGCGGTCCGACGGTCAGCCAGACCGTGGCCCGGATGGAGCGCGACGGTCTGGTGGCGGTCGCCACCGACCGGCACCTGGAACTCACGGACGAGGGCCGTCGCCTCGCCACCCGCGTCATGCGCAAGCACCGCCTCGCGGAGTGTCTGCTCGTCGATGTGATCGGCCTGGAGTGGGAGCAGGTCCACGCGGAGGCGTGTCGCTGGGAGCACGTGATGAGCGAGGCGGTGGAGCGCCGGGTCCTCGAACTCCTGCGCCACCCCACCGAGTCGCCGTACGGCAACCCGATCCCGGGCCTGGAGGAGCTGGGCGAGAAGGACGGCGCGGACCCGTTCCTGGACGAGGGCATGGTCTCGCTGGCCGACCTCGACCCCGGAACCGACGGCAAGACCGTCGTCGTACGCCGCATCGGCGAGCCCATCCAGACGGACGCGCAGCTCATGTACACGCTGCGTCGCGCGGGTGTGCAGCCCGGTTCGGTGGTGAGCGTGACGGAGGCGGCCGGCGGGGTGCTGGTCGGCAGCGGCGGCGAGGCGGCCGAGCTGGAGGCGGATGTCGCCTCGCATGTGTTCGTGGCCAAGCGCTGACCCTGATCCTGAACCGTCAAAACCTGTGACCGAGGGGGGAGTTGCCCCGTCCCGGAGCCCGTTTCGGGGTTCGTGCCGTTCCGGGGTGGCAATCCAAGATTCAGTGCGCCGAATCGCAGCGCTCGGCCGCCGCGCATGCCACGCTGTCGCGAGAGGCATCTGACGTGAGGGGCTCTTGGCCGGGTGCGGCGGAGGCGTCGCCCGGCGGGGAGGGGGAGCGTGAGGATGTGCCGCAGACGTGAAGAGGGCCCCGGCGCCAAGTGGCGCCGGGGCCTGTCCTCCCCTGTGCTGACCCGGAGCCCCGAGCTCCCAGGGTCATCCCCTTCGGACCGTTTTCCCCGAGCGGTCCGCCTCCCGCAGAAGGTCTCCCCTCGGCCACGCGGATCATTCCCTGAGCGGTGTCACTCGAACGAGGGGTGTTGCGGCCGGATACCGCATTCTCGAATGTCCATTCGATAATCTGGACTCCGGCGAGGAAACTTCGACAGAAACCTTCGACAGGAAACTTCGATGGCTAGGGGGGTGCCAGGACCTGTGGCGCGGCGTATCGATGTGACCGGAGCGGGCGGCGTACGACTTGCCGCCTGGGAGTTCGCCGACCCTCCCAAGACGGGCGAGGGCCAGGCCCCGGTAGGAGCACCCGACCGGGCCCCCGGCGTGCTGTTACTGCACGGGCTCATGGGCCGTGCCTCGCACTGGGCGTCCGCCGCCCGGTGGCTGGGTGAGCGGCACCGGGCCGTCGCACTCGACCAGCGGGGCCACGGCCAGAGCGACCGTCCGGCCGACGGCATCTACACCCGCGAGGCGTACGTCGAGGACGCCGAGGCGGCGATCGAACAGCTGGACCTCGGCCCGGTCGTCCTCATCGGCCACGCCATGGGCGCCCTGACGGCCTGGCAGCTCGCGGCGAAACGCCCCGACCTGGTGCACGCCCTGATCATCTGTGACATGCGGGCCTCCGCGCTCGGCGCGGCCTCCCAGCGCGAGTGGGAGGACTGGTTCAAGGCCTGGCCCGCCCCCTTCGCCACCCTGGCCGACGTGCGCAAGTGGTTCGGCGAGGACGATCCCTGGGTGGAGCGGCCCAACCCGGCGCGCGGTGAGTTCTACGCCGAGGTGATGCAGGAGTCCCCGGACGGCTGGCGGCCCGTCTTCGAACCGGAGCAGATGCTCAAGTCCCGGGAGACGTGGGTGTACGACGCGCACTGGGAGGAGCTGACGCAGGTTCAGTGCCCTGCGCTTGTCGTGCGTGGGCTGGACGGGGAGCTGGGGCGGGCGGAGGCGATGGAGATGGTTCGGGTGCTGCCTCGGGGGGAGTACGCGGAGGTGGCTGACGCCGGTCATCTCGTTCACTATGACCAGCCTGCGGCTTGGCGGGGGGCTGTGGAGCCGTTTCTGGACGGGGTGCTGGCTCGATAGTGCGGCGTCGAGGGGCCGGTCCTTGGCTGCCGGTCGGTGGGGGCTTGTCGCGCAGTTCCCCGCGCTCCCAACCCCCCCAAAGCTCCTAAAAGCCGTTTCCTGTCACTGTCAGGAAAGTGATCGCGCCTGTCGCTACCAGGGTTACCGCCAGTACGCACCAGCGGCGGGCCTCGTGGAAGGTTGTTCGAATCTGCCAGACGTGGGCCATGGCCAGCAGCCAGCGTACGAAGGGGTCGGTGCGGGCGATGTTGGTCTTCGCGCGGTCCAGGTGACCCCGTAGCAGTTCGCGGCGGCGCGGGTCGGTCTCGGCGGCGAGTGCGCGGTGGATGTTCGCGGCGACCGTGCGGTGGCGCAGCAGGTCGTCGACGCCGGTGGCGGCGGAGCCGAAGAAGTCGGCCGGGGAGGCGTCGATCAGCTCGCGCAGGCCGCGCGCCGCCGGGGAGTTGAGGGTGGCGGTGGTGGTGATCGGCGGTACGAGCACCCGGCTGACCTGCCAGACGGCGAGGCAGACCCCGGCGAGCGCGACGGCCAGCGCACCACCGGCGACCAGCGCCTCGCCCGTGCCGTGCACCTTCCCGACGGCCACCAGCGGCCCACCGCCGACCAGCGCGGCCCCGACGGCACCGAACGCGGCGATCATCCACCGCGCGGCGGCCCGCAGCTCGGGCACGGCGTCCAGAGGCGAGGGCAGGGCGTCGAAGGGGGTGACGACGCCGGGTTCGGACGGCGACGACGGCGGCGGTTCGGTGGTCACTGCGGCCGGTCTTCCGTCGTGGACGTGGTGGTCGTGGTGGTCGCGGAGTCCTTGGTCAGTGCCTGGGGCGGCCCGTCGTCGTCGGGCACATCGGGGTACAGGATCCACGCCGTGCCGTCGTAGAACTCCAGCACACCGTTGTCGCCGAGCCGTACGTCGTTGATCTTCGGGGCGTCCGCCATACGCGCAGTATCCCAGTCGGCGGCCGACTACCGGCAGCCTCCGCCGGCAGGTCAACGGAGCCCCGTCTCCGCGTCGCCGAGGTGGCGCAGCAGCGCGGCGACGACGGCACGGTGGGTCGGCTGCTCCAGCGCGCTGCCGAGCCCGGGGTCGCGTTCGCCGGCGAGGATCCGCTCCAGGACCGGCGCCATCGGCGCGAGGGCGGGGTCGGCGGCGAACCCGTCCAGGTTCTCCCGGGTCACCTCGTGCTCCCCGGTCGGGTCGAGGGCGTCGGCGATGAAGCTGCCGAGGGCGATGCCGAGGTACATCACCGTCCACAGCTCGACGGCCACGGTGCCCCGGCCGGCGAGGGCTTCGAGCGCCCGCACGGCCACCCCGGCGTCGAGGGGCGTCAGCCCGGCGAGAACACCCGGGCCGCGCTCACCGGCCTGGATACGGCCCAGTACGTCGGCCAGCGGGCCGAACATCGGGTCCACCGTGGCGACATGGGCGAGATGCTGGCGCAGCTTCACCTTCGCCGCCGTGTTGCGCCGCTCGGCGGCCACCAGCGCCGCCAGCACCGGCTCCCAGGTGATGCCCCACGCCGCCGCCTGTACGGGGGCGAGCCGGTCCGCCGCCGCTCTCTGCTCCGCCGCGCTCGTTCGCGCCTCCCTGACCAGTTCGGCGAGCGCCTCCCGGCTGCGTGCGAGCCCGGGGTCCAGGCCGGCCAGCAGCCGGTCCAGGGCCACGCCGGGCACCTCGGCCACCCGCGTACACAACTCCTCGACAGTCCCGGGCAGTTGAGCATCTGCCGTGGCCCCGAACTCCTGAAGGTCGCCCGCGAGGGACAGCGCGGCGTCCATCGTCCGGCCACCCCCGGTGAGTGTGGCGAGCAGCGCGCCCGTCAGATGGTGGGCGACCGCGCCCGCCGCGTCCCGCGCGTACGTGTGGAGGTAGGTGCCCAGGTTGGCGTGACCGACCGCGACGAACGCCGGAAGCCCCGCGCGGTACGCGTACCGCAGACTGTCCCGCTCCCGGGCGATCGCCACCTCGCCGTGCCCGCGCACGTCCGCCACATTGGCGAGCGCCCCGAACACCTCACCCAGGTAAGCGAAGTCCCCGGCGTCCTCGAACACCTCCCGGCACTCCTCCAGCAGCCGCAGCGCGTCCTGGATCCGGCCCAGACGCAGCAACGGCATGTACGCGGGCAGCCGGGCCTGCGCGAAGTCGGTGACCGGCGCGCCGCGCGCCCGTTTGGAGCTGCCCAGGTCGTCGGCGTACTCCAGCGCGCGCTGCCACTCGTGGGCCTCGATCGCGGCGCGCTGCCCGGTGTCGCACAGCTCCTCCCAGACCTGCCACCAGTCGACGCCCTCGCGCGGCCCGCGTTCCCGGGGCACGTCACGCATCCGCAGGCGCAGGGCGTCGGCCTCGGCGAGTACTTCGCCGGCCCGGGCGGTCTGGGACAGGACGTGCAGCCGCTGGACCTCGTACAGGAGCGTCGTCCAGGTGCCGAGGCCGGCCCGTCGCGCGTGGTCGGCGCCCTGTTCGGCGAAGGCGAGCGCCTCGGTGAGGCGTCCGGTGCGTACGCAGATGTCGACCAGGCCGCTGGTCGCGGAGGCGGCGGTGGCGTGGTCGCCGCGGGCGAGCGCGGAGTCGAGGTTGTGGCGCTCCTGGCGTTCGGCGAGGGCCGGGTCGGTCTCGTTGATCACCCGGGCCAGGGCGCTCGTCGGCGCCGCGACTCCGCTGTCCGGGGCGGACGCGGCGCGGGCCGCGATCCGGCGCAGCAGGGGCAGTACGCGGGCCCTGGTCGGGGCCGAGATGTCCCGGCGCAGTACGGCTTCCAGCAGCGTCGCGGCGGACGACTCCTGCCGCAGCCGGATCAGATAGGGCGCGGCGGCCAGCGCGGCGTGCGTGAGGAGCCGCCCGGCCAGCTGGGCGCCCTCGGCATCGGTGCCCTCGCGGGACCACGACAGCTCGAACACCCGCAGCCAGTATCCCGACAGCCGGGTGTCGACCATTTCCCGGACCCGCTCACCGGCCCGCGCCCGCCCCTCGGCGGCGACGGCGGCCTGGATCTCGTACGACTGTCCCGGCCGCGGGGTGAGCAGGCCCTGGGCGACGAGTGTGCGCAGCGCCGGCTCCACCGGTGTGTCCGGGTGACCGAGCCGGGCGCGCAGGTCGGGCCAGTTGTGGTCCACGGCGGGACGGGTGCGGTCGGTCTCCTCGAGGCAGCACAGGAAGTGGAACAAGTCCCGGTCCACGGGGGCGAGTTCGGCGGCGACACCGTCGGACCAGGCGCGCAGTACGCGAAGCAGCTCGGCGTCGCCGCCGTCCTTGTCGTCTTCGCCGCTCCCGCCCCCGGTTGCCGTCGAGGCCCGGTTCCCGGCGGCCAGCAGCCGGGTCAGGCGCTCCGGATCGGCGGCCTGGGCGTCGGCCAGCTCCAGCAACTTCGGGTGACCCTGGGCGAGTTGGAGAAGCCCGGTGGCGAGCTTGCGGGCGGCGGCGGGGGTCGTGCCGGGGAGGCGGCCGTCGATCAGCCGGGCCAGATGGGGGAGTTCGCGGGCGAGCAGCATGGCCTCGTCCGGGTTCAGCAGATCGACCGGCTCGGTCCGTACGCCCGCCCCCAGCCCGGCCGGCCGTACCCGTCCGCACAGGATCAGCCGCCCAGCCCCGCCGTGCGTGGCGAGCGCACCGACCAGCTCGCCCCAACTCCGCTCCCGCCAGGCCCTGTCGGGGGTCAGCAGTACGTCGATGCCGTCGATGACCAGCAGCGCCCGCTCCCGCTCCAGCCACGAGGAGACGGCACCGGCGAACTCCGCCGCCGACCGGTCGGACCCGCTCGGGTCGCCGTCCAGCAGATGCAGGCAGCGCAGCCCGGGCACCGCCTGTTCCAGGGTCAACGCGAAGGCGGCGAGCGCTCCGTCCGCGTACTGCGGCCCCCGGTGCGGTCGCCCACGTTCCTGTTCCTGCTCCTGGGGTGCCGTGAACCAGACGACCCGGTCGAAGGCATGGGCGTGCGTCGCCACCAACTCCCGTGCGCACGCCGTCTTTCCGGCGCCCGGCATCCCTTGCAGCAGCATCCCGCACAGCCCGCTGCGGGGAGCCAGTACGGCGCTCGCGCGGGCCAGAAGGGCGACGCGGCCGACGAAGTGCTCCGGTACGGGCGGGAGTTGGGCGGACAAACCCGTCTCGGCGGGCGGCGCCTCACCCACCGCCTCACCGACCACCTCACGCACCGGCGCGCCCATCCTCAGCCCCACCGCCCGCGCACCGAACAACGCCGGGGTCCCCGCCCGGAGAGCGGAACCCGCCCCGGCGTCCTCCTGCGACAA
This sequence comes from Streptomyces sp. NPDC047042, assembly GCF_040644035.1. Lineage (NCBI taxonomy): Bacteria > Bacillati > Actinomycetota > Actinomycetes > Kitasatosporales > Streptomycetaceae > Streptomyces > Streptomyces sp. NPDC047042. The sequence goes on from NZ_JBEYVP010000010.1 coordinate 156,534, forward strand.
CTCGCCCAGCACCTCCGCCAGGGCCCGCGGCAACGCCCGTCCCTCGACGACCAGTTGCCGGTACAGCCGCTCGGCGAGGGCGGTGGCGAACCCGTCCTCCACCGGGTACCGCATGGCCAGCACCGCGCACCCCAGCCGCTCGACGAGGTCCCCGGCGACGGCCCCGACGACCGCCTCCCCGGCGACCTCCTCGGCTCGCGACGCGGCCCCGGCCGCCGCCGACCAGCACGCCGACAGGGTGACAAGACCGACCCCATGGGCCGTACCGAGGAGATCGACGAGTTCGGGCCCGCGGATCCGGTCGGGGCGCCCGGCGTCGGTCTCCAGGAGCAGTTCACCGGGGGCGCCGTGCCCCGACACATGGACGAGGTCCCAGCCGGCCGGCCGCGCCAGCACGGTACGCAGCCGCTCCCGCGTCACCCCGTACTGCAGCGTGTGCAGCTCCACCGCGCGCCCGGCATGGGCCGCGTCCGTGAACAGCCGGGTCAGCGCCAGCCGTTCGCGCCGCAGGTTCAGCGCCCGGCTGCCCTCGGGCAGACTGAACAGCGCCAGCACCCGCACCGGCCCGCCGCCCTCACGCCCTTCCCGACCGCCTCCCGGGGGCGCTCCGCCCGCCCCGAGCTGCGTCACCAGGGTGACGTCCTGGACGGCGAGAGGCAGCCCCCGCGCATGGGCCAGCTCCAGAGGCACGAACATCAGGCGCCGAGCCGCGGGCACGTCCGCCGGTACGACGACCCGTACCACCGCAGGGGCCCACGCGAGCAGGGCGGGCGCCACGGGCCCGAGGACCTCCGCGCCGATCCAGGCGCCCACCTCCCGGACGATCTCCCGCTCCCGCACGGCCCGTACGTCCGGGGCGGCGTGCCGGCGCAGATAACCGGGCAGATCGAGGAAGGCCTCGTACTGGGGGCCGGCCGGGTCCAGGCGGACCTCGTGCCGGGTGACGACCTCGCCGTCCGGCGCCACCAGCACCCACCGCCAGCGGTCGGGGCCGGCGAAGTCCTCGACGAACAGGGTCAGTTCGGCGACCGGTCGCTCCGGCATCGCGGTCAGATCCCCAACTGCCCGCGCAGACCCCTGAGCATCGCGACCGTCTGTTCCACCCCGGGCCGCGCGGGGTGGCGGGCGGGGAGTTCACGCAAGCCGCGCGCGTACGACTCCTCCGCCTCGACGAGGTGTCTCAGCTCGCCGTTCTTGACGAGCCCGAAGAGCACACCGCCGAGGTTGACCAGCCGCACCCCGTGCATCGGGTGGTCCGCCGGGGTGTCACGCAGTGCGGCCCGGGCGTGCTCGGCGGCCTCGTTGAGGAGGTTGCTGTCGCCGCTCTTCCCGCCCTTGCGGAGAAGGGAGTTGGCGAGGTTGGACTCCTGCCCGGCGCGCTGCTCGCCCAGCGAGCCGCCGCCCGCCGGCATGAGCTCCAGACAGCCCCGGTACAGGGCGATGGCCTCGTCTATCGACTCCTCGTCCTGCGTGCTGTCGTAGACCTCCTGGAGGGCGGTGGCCAGTGACGACATGTGCCGGGGGAGTTCCGAGTCGCCGGGCGGGGACTTGTCGACGGCCTGGCGCCCGTAGTCGACGGCCTTGATCAGGTCGGGCGCTCCCCGGTCCCGTTCCCAGCTCAGCCGGTGCAGCATGCACAGTGAGGACAGTGCGGCGGCGTGCCGGACATCGTCCACCGGGTAGACCTGCAGGGCGAGTTCGGCGGCCTGCAGCGAGCCGCGCAGCAGCTTCGGGTCGCCGGTGCGGCCGTACGCCAGCCGCAGGTCGTCGGAGACGCCGAGGGGTTCGAGGTTCTCGGACTCGGCGGCGGCGCCGGCCTTGTCGTAGCTCCTGGACCTGGATCTGCCGAACCATCTGGCCATGCGCGGGCTCCCCCCTGAAAAGCTTCCGTCACCCCCTCCTCCCCGCGAATCAAGAGCCAAACACCCTATGCCGTAGGCAAGTTCGACCCAAAAAGGAGTTGATGTACGGGCGGTCGACGGCCGTTCAGCCCTTGCTGACCGCCGCGAGGATCTCCGGCAGCCGACGTGCCGTGCGCGGGGCGGCGAGGCGCAGTCCCAGCACGGTCAGCAGGACCCCGTATGCGGCGCCCACGGGCAGCAGCAGCCAGCCCCACCGGTCGCCGCCCGAGGAGACGTTCAGCCAGACGGTGAGGGCGATGACCGGGGCGCACAGCAGGGCGGCCCCGACCATGCCGCCGAGAATCGCGACCGTCGCCAGCCCGGACTGCCCGGGGGCCACGTTCTTGTACCCCTCCTGCGGGATCGAGTACGGGAACCTCGCCGACGCCCAGGCCCCGGACGCCAGCATCGCCCCCAGCAGCGCGAGCGACAGCCCGAGCGCCTCCGGCAGCTTCGCCCACTCACCGAGCAGCGCGGTGGTGACGACGACCACGAGGGTGGCGTACGGCAGGCAGATCAGCGCCAACGCCAGCGCCCGGCCGCGCAGTTCGACGTACGCGTCCCGAGTGGACGAGATCGTCATCGCGACCATCCAGAAGGCGGAGGTGTCCTGGCCGAACTGGTTGTACATCTGGATGCCGAGCATCCCGGCCGCGAAGCAGGCGATGTAGATCGAACCGGTGCCCTGCATCGCGTTGAACACCGGCACGATCAGCCCGATCGCCAGCGAAGTCACCCACGCGGCCTTGGTCTTGGGGTCGCGCCACGCATACCGCAGACTCCGTTCCATCACGGTCCCGGTACGCCCGCCCGGCAGCAGCCCCGCGAGCCCGCCGACGCCCCGCTCCCGGGCCACGGAAGGCTCGGCGGCCTGAAGAGTGGACCCGTCGGGAGCAGTCATCAGCCGAGTGAGCGTCCGCGACCAGACTCGCACCGCCAGCACCAACGTGCCCGCGCTGAGCGCGAGTTGAGCGACGGCGACCCCGTACGACCCGTCGCTCACCGCGTCCACCGCCCCGATCGCGGAGGCGGGCGGCACCCACGCCAACACCTCGGCGACCGGGTCGAGTTGACCGAGCCCGGCCGAACCGAGCCGCTGCACACCGAAGTTGACGAGCTGCGCCCCGACCGCGATGACCAGCCCGCTGAGTAGGGCGAGATCGCGGCCCTTGCGACTGCTGAGCAGCCGCACGTTGGCCGCGGCGACGGCCCGCGCGAGCGCCACGCACACCAGCAGCGCGAGCGGGACAGCCACGAGCGCCACGACGAACGCCGCCGCACCCCGCGCCACGGCGATCACCGACCCGACGAGCAGGGACAGCGTGAACAGCGGCCCTATACCGACGAGCGAGGCCACGAGCAGCGCCCTGACCAGCGGCCGGGGCCGCAACGGGAGCATCACCAGCCGGGTCGGGTCGAGAGTCTCGTCCCCGCTGGGAAAGAACAGCGGCATGACCGCCCAGCCCAACGCCATCACCGCGAGGAGCAGGACGGCGACGGACGCGGCGTGCGAGTTGCCCCGCAGAGCGACCAGCCCGAGGAACTGGAGCGCGGCGAGCAGCACCACGACGACAAGGGAGGAGATGTACACGGCCCGCCGCCCAGCCGACTGCCGCAGCCCGTTGGTGAGCAACGACAACTTCAGCCGCACGACGACGGGAGTGATCGAAGGGCCGGCGCCCTTTGCCGCTGCCCTCATCGGGCGCCGCCGCCCAGCCAGTCCAGGTCGGACCCGTGGTCGCGCCCGCTCGCGCCGACGAGTTCGAGGAACGCCTGCTGCAGCGAGGAGGCCTCGCCGCGCACCTCGGCCAGCGGGCCGTGCGCCCGGATACGTCCCGCCGCCATCACCGCGACCCAGTCGCACAGCGACTCGACCAGCTCCATGACGTGCGAGGAGAAGACGACGGTGGCGCCGGAGGCGGTGTACCGCTCCAGCACACCCCGGATGATCTGCGCCGACACCGGGTCCACGCCCTCGAACGGCTCGTCGAGGAAGAGGACTTCGGGATTGTGGAGGAGGGCGGCGGCGAGGCCGATCTTCTTGCGCATGCCGGTCGAGTAGTCGACGACGAGCTTGTGCTGCGCGCCGGCCAGATCGAGGACGTCGAGCAGCTGGGCGGCCCGCTTGTCGACCTCGGCGCCGGGCAGTCCGCGCAACCGCCCCGAGTAGGCGAGGAGTTCACGCCCGGACAGCCGCTCGAAGAGCCGAAGCCCTTCGGGCAGCACCCCGATCCGCGCCTTGACCTCGACCGGGTCCCGCCACACGTCGTGCCCCACGACCTCGACGGTGCCCTGGTCGGGCCGCAGCAGCCCGGTCACCATCGACAGAGTGGTAGTCTTTCCGGCCCCGTTGGGCCCGACAAGCCCGACGAACTTCCCCGCGGGCAACTCCAGATCGATCCCGGCAACAGCAACCTGCTCCCCAAACCGCTTCCAAAGCCCCCGCACACACACGGCAACCCCATCAACCATGCCCCGACCCTAAGCGTCAGGCTGTCCATGGACACGGGGCTGGACCTGATTGTCTTCAGAGACGCGGGGCTGCATCCGATCGGCAGCAACGGCAGGCTTTTCAGTTGACGCGCGGCTGCATCCGATTGGCGGCAACGGAACGCTTTTCAGTTGACGCGGGGCTACATCCGATCGGCGGCAACAGGACGCTTTTAGGGGCGCGGGGAACTGCGCGACAAGCCACAACGCCCCCGCACCCGCCACTCAACCGAAACCAGGCACCCCATTAGGCGAACTAGCGATCCCTGCCGCACGCATACGCAAGCGGCGAGATCAACTCCTCCGCATCCGGCAACCACCGATTCGCAGGCGTAGGCCGGCAGGCCCACTGCACAGCCCCCCGAGACCCATACCGAGTAGGCGGCGCAGCCACATACGCCCCCTCCCCCAACGCCACCAGATCCAGCGACGCCGGCGACCACCCCAACTTGCGCACAAGATCCGGCACCTTCGCCGAAGCCCCCGGCAGCACAAAGAACCGCATCCGCCGATCCGGCGTCAACGTCACCGGCCCCAGTGTCAGTTCCATCCGCTCCATGCGCGCCAGCGCGAGAAACCCCGCGGTCTCAGGCACGTCAATCGCATCGAACGTATGCCCGGTCGGCAGCAGGATCGACGCCGTCGGCTGCTCGGTCCACAGCCGGCGCGCGACGGTCGCACTGCCTGTGGCCTGCGTCGCCCAGTCGGGCCGCGACGGGTGTGCGCCGGGCAGGGCGCACGCGGTGTCGCCGCAGGAGCAGCGCTGCACCCCGTCGACTGCTTCCAGCCACGTACCGGGAAACACGTCCCAGTGGCGCTCTTCGGCGTACCGGACGGCGGTTTCCAAGAGGGATTCGCCGCGTTGCTTGGGGATTTGGGCAGCATCAGGGCCCGCGATGGTCTCTTCCACGATGAGGACAACTCTAGTGGGATTCATGAGTTACGCATGTCACATGCGCGGGGGAGGAGCATCGATTCCGCATCTGGGGCGCATGGATGCATGTGCGGGGGCGCGCAGGAGGATCCCGGACGGGGCTGGGTAGGCAGGGGAGGGCCGGGGATCCGCCTTTACCCCGGCAATCCTCACATGCTTCGCATTGTCGGCATGGCTGCGGGGCATTGATCTTCGAGGCCGGATCTTTTCGCCGTACTCGTCCGCTTCACGGGCCGCGTACGGAAGGGGCTCCGGGCACGGAAGACACGTCAACTCGGTGCGTGGGCACGCCACCGCAGCCACAGGGGGTACGCCATGGCCGCAAGGCCTCTCGTCGCGCGGCAGCCGAACGAACGGCTGCAGGCGCTCATCCAGGAAGCGGGCTGCTCGAACGCCGGGCTGGCCCGCCGGGTCAACATGTGCGGCGCGGAGCACGGCCACGATCTGCGGTACGACAAGACGTCCGTGGCCCGCTGGCTGCGCGGACAGCAGCCCCGGGGCCGGGCGCCCGCGATCATCGCCGAGGCCCTCGGCCGCAAACTCGGCCGTACGGTCACGATCGACGAGATCGGCATGGCCAACGGCAAGAACCTCGCCTCGGGCGTCGGGCTCCAGTTCTCCCCGACCGTCCTCGGCGCCATCGAGCAGGTGTGTGAGCTGTGGCGCAGCGACGTGGGCCGGCGGGACTTCCTGTCCGGTTCGTCCGTCGCCGCGTCCGCGCTCGTGGAGCCCAGCCGCGACTGGTTGATCTCGTCCCCCGACTCCCAGGTGGCGCGCCAGGCGGGGCCGCGCGTGGGGCCGTCGGACGTGGCGGCGGTGCGCGCGATGACACAGGCGCTGACCGACCTGGACCACCAGTTCGGCAGCGGCCATGTGCGTCCGGTCATCGTGCACTACCTCAACAGCGTCGTCTCCGGTCTGCTGGCGGGCTCGTACCGGGAGGCGGTCGGGCGTGATCTGTTCGCCGCCGTCGCACGGCTGACCGAACTCGCCGGGTACATGGCCGTCGACACCGGCCAGCCCGGTCTCGCCCAGCGCTACTACATCCAGGCGCTCCGGCTCGCCCAGGCGGCGGGGGACCGGGGGTATGGAGGGTACGTACTCGCCGCCTCCATGAGCCACCTCGCCGCGCAGCTCGGGAACCCGCGGGAGATCGCCCAGCTGGCGAGGGCCGCGCAGGAGGGGGCGCGTGGCAGGGTCACCCCGCGCGCGGAGGCGATGTTCTACGCGGCGGAGGCCCGGGGCCACGCGTTGATGGGGGACGCGCGGGCGGCCCAGCTGGCGTCGGGGCGCGCGATCGACGCGCTGGACGCGGCCGATCCGGAGTCGGGGGACGACCCGGCGTGGATCGCGCACTTCGACGGGGCCTACCTGGCCGACGAGTTGGCGCACTGCCACCGGGACCTCGGCCAGGCCGAGGCGGCGGCGCGATGCGCCCAGGAGTCGCTGGACGGGCACCCGGAGACACGGGCGCGGCGCCGGGCCATCGGGCTGGTGCTGCTGGCCACGGCACAGGTCCAGCAGCGCGAGGTGGAGGAGGCCTGCCACACGGGTCTGCGCGCGGTGGAACTCCTGGGCACCCTGCGCTCCAACCGGGGCGCCGAGTACCTGGACGACCTCCACGCGCGCCTGGAGCCGTACCGCGAGGAAGCGGTGGTCAGGGAGTTCGGGGCGCGCCTCGACCTGCGGGCGGCGGCGTGACGGGAGACACACCGGGACGCTGAGGGGCTGGTGGGGGAGCGGTCCGGCCCTGTGCTGCGGCAAAACGGATTCCGGGAACCCGGTAGCGTTAACCGAAGATTCCGAAGGTCCCCCATTAGTAGGAGTCCCGGTGACGCAGAGTGGACAGGGCGAGGAGCCCTCGCCGCGCGTGGCGCGCGAAGGCATCGTGCTGCCCTCCGACGGTGGCGAACCGCTGCTGCCGGGTATGACGGGGAGCAGCGGCGGCAGACCGGCCCCCACCCCGGCCGCGCCTCCGCCCCCGGCCCCGAACCCGGCCGGCGGCCAGACCTGGGGACAGCCGTGGGGCCCGGACGCCGACGGGGCTCAGCACCAGGGCGGGCACCCCGGCCAGGCTCAGTCGGCCGAGGGCTGGCCGACGCCGCCCGACGCCCAGCAGCACCAGCAGCAGCACCAGCAACAGTGGGGCCCCGAGGGCCAGTTCCACCCACAGTCCAACCCTCACACCAACCCGTACTCCGCCCCCCAGCCCCAGGCGCAGCAACAGCCCGAGCAGCAGGCCCCGTCGGCACCGGCGTGGGACAACGACCCGCGTGTGTCCGGGGGTTGGTCCCAGCAGCCCGGTTACGGCGCCGGGTCCGCGCCGCTGCCGCCCGCGGCCGGAGGTGCGCCCATGCCGCAGTACCAGCAGCCGTACGGCCGGCAGTACGGCGGCGGCGCCCCGCTGCCCCCCGAGGGCGGCGCGGCCGTCCCGTACGCCGCCGCCCCCGGCGCCCCGCTGCCGCCCGCCGACGAGGGCGCGACCCAGTACATCCCCCCGGTTCCCGGCAGCGCAGGCCCGGTCGCGGACCCGGCCAACCAGTACTACGCGCCGCATGTCAACGAGGCGGCGACGCAGTTCATCCCGCCGGTTCCCGGCAACGCGGGCCCGGTGGGCGACCCGGCCACGCAGTACCTCCCGCCGGTCGCCGCGCACGCCCCCGCGCCCGGTCCCGCCGCGCCGCACGTCAACGAGGCGGCGACGCAGTTCCTGCCGCCCGTGGGCCCCGGCGCGCTGCCGCCCGAGGCGCAGGCCGAGGCGACCACGTACCTGGGCCGGGTGCCGCAGGCGGCCCCCGCGGGGTCCGACGCCGACGCCACCCAGTACATCCCGCCGGTGCCCGGAGGGTCGTACGGCATACCCGCCGGCGGCGCCGACGGCCGGCAGCCGCCCTCCGACTTCGACAACCTCTTCCGCACCGGCCCCGGCTCCGACGCCCCGGCCGGCTCCACCCAGCAGCTGCCCCGCATCCAGCCCCAGCAGCCCCAGCAGCCGCACCAGTACCAGCAGCAGTCCGCCCCCGCTCCGTCCTACGGCCAGCAGGCTCCGTACGGCGCCCAGCAGCCCTCGTACGGCTTCCCGGGTCAGACCCACGACATGGACGACCGGTACGACGGGGACGACGGGAGGGGTGGCAAGCGTTCGCGCGTGCCCGTCATCGCGGCCCTCGGGATCGGGATCATCGTGCTCGGGATCGGCGCCGGCGCCCTGCTGAGCGGCGGGGGCGGCGACAGCGACACCGAGGCGGGCAACAAGACGGTCGCGGCGACCTCGGGCGCGCCGGAGGAGTCCAAGGCCCCGGCCGCCGACCCGGCGAAGGCGCAGGCCGTCGAACTGGACAAGCTGCTCGCCGACAGCAACAACAGCCGCGACGCGGTGATCAAGGCCGTGGCGGACGTCAAGGCCTGCCGGAATCTCGGCCAGGCCGCCTCCGACCTGCGTGGCGCGGCCCAGCAGCGCGGTGAGCTGGTCACCCGGCTCTCCGCACTGGACGTCGACAAGCTCCCCGAGCACGACCAGCTGACCGATGCCCTCACCAAGGCCTGGCACGCGTCCCAGTCGGCCGACGACCACTACGCGGCCTGGGCGGACCAGGTGGCGGGCAAGAACGGCTGCAAGAAGGGCCAGGCCCGTACGACCGGCCAGACGCAGAAGGGCAACCAGCAGAGCGGCATCGCCACCGCCCAGAAGGCGAAGGCGGCCGAGCTGTGGAACGCGATCGCCCAGCCGTACGGCCTGACGGAGCGCCAGTCCACCCAGCTCTGACCGCTCGGCTCGTCGAACTCTCCCGGCCTGCTCAGTCCTCGACGCTCTCCAGCAGCTTCGACGTGTTGACGAAGCCCCTGCGGGCTGCGACGAGCCGGCCCTCGCGGACGACCTGGAGGGTCACCCGCGCGTTGACCAGGCGCGGGAAGCCCGCCACGGCGAGCAGGTCCTCCAGGCGCCAGCGCAGCGTCGGGGTGAGGCCCCCGGTGGTGACTCGCAGGCCGTCGTCGAGGGCCCGCCGGACGGTGATCGAGGAGACTTCGCCGCCTTCCAGCGACTCCACGACCGCCTTCAGGACGGTGTACGCGATCCAGGTGGTCTGCACACCCGCGTCCTGCGGGTCGATGCGGTTGTCGCCGAAGGCCTCTTCGCTGATGACCTTCTTCATCTGTGCCCAGCGGACGTCACCGGCGGCTGGGTACCAGCCGGTGATGTACGAGTCCTCGTACGGGCCCGACCTGCCGCCGTTCGCGTTGATCACCGTCTGGTCGACGCTGCCGAGCATGGCGGCGGTGCGTACGGCCGGGTAGTCCTGGCGGTCGCGCCGGAAGGAGTCCATGAAGGTGTTGGTGCGGTCCCCGAGCGCCGGCACCACGCACCCCTTGCGCCGGGACTCCGGGTCCGTCGTGTGTTCCAGCGCGACCTTGGTCTGCGTGCCGTACTCGGTGGCGTTCTCGGCGGCCAGCTGGTCGAGCGCCGGATCGTGCCCGCCCGCCCGCAGGCCGGAGTCGAGGAGCTGGGGCAGCTGGTCGCCGGCGATGGAGTCGGGGCGGACCAGGGCGACGGGGCCGCAGACCTCGGCGAGTTCCTTGCCGAGGCCGGCGAGGAGGGCGGGCGAGCCGCCGTTGACCGGGTAGGACATCGGGTTGGTGAACTCGTCGTTGGTGACGCCGTAGCCGCCGATGTACGGGATTCCGGCGGAGGCCAGCGGGCCCAGGAAGTCGTCGCCGAACTGGCTGTAGGAGCCGACGACCGCGACGACGTCCTCGTCCGCGGCGCGGCGGGCGCACTTCGCCGCTGCCACCCGCTCGTTGTGGTCGTTGCAGGTCAGGACCTTGAGCTTGCGCCCGTTCAGACCGCCGGTCGCGTTGATCCAGCGGGCGTACGCCTGGGCCATGGCCGGCATGCCGGGCTTGTTGGTCGCGTCGGTGTTCTCCGGCGCCCAGGTCATGACGGTGATGTCGCTTCCCGTACCGTCCGAGGTGCCGGGGACGACCCCGCAGCCGGCGGCGAGCGCCGCGCACACGGCGAGCGCGCCGGCGGCCCGGACACGCCGGACACCCCGGGCTCCGGGGAGGTTGTTGCGGAAGGTGCTGCGGATGCGTCGCCTGCCGGTCATGGGCACGCACGATTCCGTCACACAGCCAACCCACGTGTGACTGTCGGTCGACAGCCGGTGGCGGTGAGGTGAATTACGGGGGGTGTGGGTCTCGTTTTCGAGGGGAACGTACGATCGATGACCGTGCAAGGTTCGGAAGACTCTTCCCGTCGCGGCCGTCGCTCCTCCACCATGGGCGGCATGCCACTCAACGACATGCCGTGGTGGCGCTGGCGCAGCAATGTGCGCTCCGCGCTGCACATGCTCTCCGACCCGGCGTTCCAGCGGGACGTCTGGCTGGCCGGCGTCGACGGGTACGGGGACGTCACCGACGCCGTGTACCGCCTGGTCGAGGACACCTGGCTGGACAGCTGGTCCGCCGAGAAGTACGTCGGCACGATCTTCCGGGACTCCCAGGAAGCCGCCCTCGTCGACACCGCCGTGCTCCGCGTCCTGCGGATCATGCACCAGGTCGGCCCGGACGCCCCCGTCTCGGCGTACCTCGACCACGCGGGCTGGCCGGAGGCGGTCCGGGCGGCCCGGGACGCACACGTGCGCCTCGCGTCGAGCGACGGGGAGGAACCGGACGTCCCGCCGCGCACGCTGGAAGTCCTGCGGATACTGACGCGCTCGGCGTAGGCCGGGCCAGGGTGGCCCGCCGTGGCCGGCCCGTTCCGGGTGGCCCGCCATGGCCGGCCCGTTCCGGGTGGTCCATTCCGGTCGGCCCAGTCCGGGGGGCCCGGTCCGGTCGGCCAATCCCGGGGGGCCCGGTCCGGTCGGCCAATCCCGGATGGCCCGGTCCGGGTGGCCCTGCCGGTCGGCCCGTTCCGGTCGGCCCGTTCCGGTTGGCGGACGGGAGTCGGCCGCCCGGGGCGGATATGGGACCCTGTCCGGCATGAACGAGCAGTCCAGCCAGGCCGTCGACACCGGCGCGGCCCCCGCCGAGCAGTACGTCCTCACCCTCTCCTGCCCCGACAAGCAGGGCATCGTGCACGCCGTGTCGAGCTATCTCTTCATGACCGGCTGCAACATCGAGGACAGCCAGCAGTTCGGCGACCGGGACACGGGACTGTTCTTCATGCGCGTCCACTTCTCGGGCGAGTCGCCCGTGACGGTGGAGAAACTGCGGGCGAGCTTCGCGGCGATCGGTGACGCCTTCCACATGGACTGGCAGATCCACCGGGCCGAGGACCGTATGCGGGTCGTCCTGATGGTCAGCAAGTTCGGCCACTGCCTCAACGACCTCCTCTTCCGCGCCCGTATCGGCGCGTTGCCCGTGGACATCGCGGCGGTCGTCTCCAACCACACCGACTTCGCCGAGCTGGTCGACTCGTACGACGTCCCCTTCGTCCACATCCCGGTGACGAAGGACACGAAGGCACAGGCGGAGGCGCAGCTGCTGGAGCTGGTGCGCGAGAAGAACGTGGAACTGGTCGTTCTGGCCCGCTACATGCAGGTGCTGTCCGACGACCTGTGCAAGGCGCTCAGCGGGCGGATCATCAACATCCACCACTCCTTCCTCCCGAGCTTCAAGGGCGCGAAGCCGTACCACCAGGCGCACGCCCGGGGCGTGAAGCTGATCGGGGCCACGGCCCACTACGTCACGGCAGACCTCGACGAGGGCCCGATCATCGAGCAGGAGGTCGAGCGCGTCGCCCACGACGTGACCCCGGACCAGCTGGTGGCCATCGGCCGCGACGTGGAGTGCCAGGCACTGGCACGGGCGGTGAAGTGGCACGCGGAGAGGCGAATCCTGCTGAACGGGCGCCGGACGGTCGTGTTCGCTTAGGGGCTGGGACCGACGCTGGGGGCGTGGGCGCCTGGGTGGGGCGGCGGGTGGTCTTCCCGGGGCGCTTCAGGCCTCGTGCCCGATGCCGCGATCGGGCGCGCTCATGTCACCGGTAGCCGGAATGCCGTCGGCGAGCCCGTAGCGCAGGTACACGGTGCCCTTGGGGCCGGCTGCCGGGGGGTCGACGAGTGTCAGGTTCGTGGGGACCTCGCCGCCGTCGAACAGCTTCTTTCCGACGCCGAGGACGATCGGGTGCACCAGGAGGTCGAGGCGGTCGAACAGCTTCTCGCGCAGGAGCGTCTGGACCAGGTCCAGGCTGCCGACGACCTTCACGTTCTCGTGCCGGTCACGGATCTCGCGCACAGCGGCGGCCAGATCAGGGCCGAGGTGCGTGGACCCGGCCCAGGAGAGGTCGGGCGTACCGCGGGACGCCACGTACTTCGGGACGCTGTTGAAGAGAGCGGCGATCTCGTTGTCCTCGCCGCTCTGGTGCGGCCAGTAGTCGGCGAAGAGGTCGTACGTCCGCCGGCCGAGCAGCAGGGCGTCCGTGCCCTTGTACGCGGCGAGGATCTGCTCCCCGGTGAACTCGTCCAGCAGGGGCACCTGCCACCCGCCGAACGGAAACCCCGCCGGGTCCTCCTCGGGCCCGCCGGGCGCCTGCCCGACGAGGTCGAGCGAGGTGAACATCTCGATGTGAATGAGGCCCATGGCTTGCTCCCGGTGAGTGGGCTGGCCGGCTGTCTCGGTCGGGGGGTAGACCTGCCGACGCCGGCGAACTCATCGGTGCGGCGGGCGCCGATTGCGTACGCGTCTTCGTACGCATCACAGCCGTGGGCGGGGCGGGGCGGGGTGCCGTCACACCGGTGTCGGGTGACGGCACCTCGCTGTGCCGACGGGACCCGTCTGTGCTGACGGGGACCCTACGTCAGCAGTCCAGGTACGAGTCGTAGATCCAGACGCCGGTGGGGCCGCCCACCACGTCGCCCATGACCCAGCGGCCGTCACTGTCGCGGTAGACGAACTGCTGCCCCCTGTTCACCTTGCCCAGGACGGGGAAGTTGGTGCCGGGGCCGCCGCGCAGGTTGACCCCGTCGTCGTTGACGACGCAGACGAGGTCCTGCCGCACCGCCTGCGACGCTGCGAGGGTGGCCTCCGCGGCCTGCCCGGTCTGTGCGAGGGGGCCGGCGGCCAGCGTGAGCCCGGTGATCAGGACGGCCGTGGCCAGGATTCGCTTGTTCACGGGATTCCTCTTTTCGTTCGTTTTTCCGTTCGTTGTCCGGTCCTCGGAGCGGGACCCGATGCACCGTTTGTAGCCGCTAATCTGTTGTTCAAGTCCGGTCGGCCGATGCCGAACAAACGCATGCCGAACAATCCGAGTGACCGGGGGAAAGGGCGCGCGCGTGCCACGGGGAGAACGTCCGCTGGACCCGGACGGCGGTCCGCTGTCCGAATTCGCGGCGCGTTTACGGAAACTGCGGGACCAGGCGGGCCGTCCCACCTACCGGGACCTCGCCCGCGACGCCCACTACTCGATCGCGACGCTGTCCTCGGCCGCGGCTGGACGCCAGCTGCCCAGCCTGGCCGTCACCCTCGCCTATGTCCGTGCCTGCGGCGGTGACGAGCGGGAGTGGAAGCTGATCTGGCGACGGACGGCAGACGCGTGCGGCGGCGACACGACCACGTCGACCGAGACCGGCGGAAGGGAAACGAACGGTGCCAAGCCGCCCTATGTGGGTCTGGCCGCGTTCGGAAAGGACGACGCCGGTGTTTTCTTCGGCCGCGAGAAACTCACCAGTACCCTCGTCGAACATTTGAAGGAAAAGCGGTTGCTGGTCCTGTTCGGGGCGTCGGGATCCGGTAAGTCGTCGGTATTGCGCGCGGGTGTGCTTCCCGCCTTTCCCGGTGCCTCCCCCCTCGTCCTCACCCCCGGCCCGCATCCGCTCGAGGAATGCGCCGTACGACTGGCGGCCCGCGCCCATACCTCTCACGACCAGGTCCACGCCGCGCTCACGGCCGATCCGCACGCCTTCCACCGGCTGGTGCGGCAGATCCTCGCCGAGCGACAGGAGCGGGGCGACGCGGCGGACGAACTGCTCGTCGTCGTGGACCAGTTCGAAGAGGTGTTCACCGTCTGCCGCGACGCGCGGGAACGGGAGCGGTTCGTCGCCGCGCTCCTGCACGCGGCACTCGCACCCGACAGCCGCACGCGCATCGCCATCGCCGTACGCTCCGACTTCTACACGCACTGCACGCGGCTGCCCGGCCTCGTCGAGGCACTGCCCCACGCCCACCATCCCGTCGGCCCGATGACCGCCGAGGAGTTGAGGTCGGCGATCGTGCAGCCCGCCGCCCGCTCCCGGCTCACCGTCGAGAACGCCCTGCTGACCACCCTCATGGCGGACGCCCATGGCAGGCCAGGCGCGCTCCCCCTGCTCTCGCACGCCCTGCTGGAGACCTGGAAGCGCCGCCGGGGCAACGCCCTCACGCTGGCCGGCCACCGCGCGGCGGGCGGCTTCGAGGGCGCGCTCACCCAGACCGCCGAGGAGTTCCACAACGCCCTGAGCGACAGCCGGCAGCGGGCCGCCCGGCGGCTGTTCCTGCGGCTCGTCGCACTGGGCGAGGGCACCGAGGACACCAAACGCCGGGTGCCGCGTCAGGAACTCGACGGCGGCCCCGACACCGAATTCGTCCTCGAACAGGCCACCCGGGCCAGGCTGCTGACCGCCGACGGCGACCACGTGGAGATCGCCCACGAGGTACTGATCCGCTGCTGGCCCCGGCTCGGCGGCTGGCTGGACGAGGACCGCGAACAGGAGCGTCTGCACCGCGCGCTCACCGAGGCCACCACCCTCTGGGAGTCCCTGGACCACGACCCCGACACCCTGTACCGCGGAGTGCGCCTCGCCGCCGCGAAGGATCTTCCGCCCGAGGAACTGACCGCCCGGGAAAGGGCCTTCCTCGACGCCTGCGAGTCGGCGGCGCTCGAGCAGCAACGGCGCGACCGCCGCCGACTGAGCAGGCTGCGCCGCATGGTCGCCGCCCTGGCCGTGCTCCTTGTGTGCGCGGTGGCCGCCGTCGGCTTCGCCGTTCGCGCGCAGGACACCATCACCCGGCAGCGCAACGAGGCCGTGGTCCTGCGTGCCGCCGACGAGTCCGTACGGCTGAGCCCGCACGATCCGTCACTGGCCGCCCAGATCGCGCTGGCCGCCTACCGCCACGCCCCGCAGAAACGCACCCGGGACGCCCTGCTCAGCACCCTCTCCGTCGCGTCGGCGGGCCCGCGGCTGATCGGGCGCACACCGGCCGGGCACACACCGGCCGTGACAGTCGACGGCCGCACGCTCGCCATGGCCGACGGCCCGTACACCGTCCTTTGGGACATGGCGGACCCACGGCGGCCCCGCCGGCTCGGCACCATCGACGGCGACGGAGCCGGCCTGAACTTCATCGAGTTCACCCCACACGGCGACACCCTGATCGGAGCGGGCGGCGACCACACGCTCCGGCTGTGGGACGTGTCCGACCCGATGCGGCCGAGGCTGTTGTCGAAGCGGCCCACCGGGCACACGGAGGCCGTCTACGCCGTCGCCGTGCGCGGGGACGGCCGAATGGCCGCCACCAGCAGTTACGACGACACCGTCCGCCTCTGGGACATCAGGGACCCGGCACGCCCACGCAGCCTCGACACGCTGACCGGGCACCGGGGCAACGTGAAACCCGTGGCCTTCAGCGCCGACGGAACGACCCTGGCCTCCGGCTCCGACGACCGCACCGTCCGCATCTGGGACATGACCCACCGGGCCCACGCCACCCTCGCCGTCCTCGAGGGACACCAGAACTTCGTCGACGCCCTCGCCTACAGCCCCGACGGCCGGACGCTGCTGAGCGGAAGCGACGACCGCACGGCGAAACTGTGGGACATCGGCGCCCTTCCCCACCACCGTGACCTGGGCGAACTGGGGAGGCACGCCGACATCGTCGCCGGAGTGGCTTTCGCTCCACACGGCCGTACGGCGGTGACGGTCGGCGTGGACGGCACGGTGAACACCTGGGACGTGACCGACCGCAGGCACCCCGCCCCACTGGCCGTCCTCACCAACCCCGGCGGCTCGGTCAAGGAGGTCCGCCACCTCGCGTCCGACGGCACGATCCTCACCGTGACCGCCCACCGCAGCGTCCAGGTCTGGTACACGGACCTCACCCGAGTCCTGACCGCCGCGTGCGACCCCGTCGACACCACCATCACCCGGGCCCAGTGGTCCCACCACTTCCCTCGGCTGGACTATGCCCCGCCGTGTCCGTCCCTACATCCGGCTCAGTGAAGCCGCCGCGAACAGCACATCCCTGATGGCCTCCCGGTCGCCGTCCTGGCCTGCCGCCGCTTCCTCCGGGGGTACGTGGCCTGCCGCGAGTTGGCAGAACTCCGTGCCGTCCAGGGCGACATGGGCCACCTCGTGGGCCGCCGAGGGCAGGGCGGCCGGGGAGTCCAGGGGGATCAGCCATTCGCCGCCGCCGCAGCCCTCGATCTCCAGGCGGAGGCTGCGGCCCGGTTCGCCGGCCGGGACCAGGTGGCGGGTCGTCCGGCTCGGGGAGGCCAGGCCTGCCCGGCGGCGGGCGGCCAGGGCCTGGGGGAGCATGCGGGCCGCGAGGTCGATCATGCCGTGGAGGTGGCGCGGTGCGGGCGGGTCGTAGGGGTAGTCGACCGCCTCCGCGATGTCACCGGCGTGCACCCAGCACTCGAAGGCGCGGTCCAACATCGCCTCGTTCAACGGCAGTTGGAAGTCGCCGTACGGTACGGGCAGCTTTCCCGAGCCTCCGCCCGCGAAGGCCACCGTCCGTACGATGTCGTGGCTCTGCTCCCGCCACGGCACCCTCACGGAGCGGGTCGGCGGGAAGTACGAGGCTCGCCAGTACGCCTCCGTACGGCCCGCCGGTGTCGGCGCGACCGGCGTCTTGTGCTCGCCGGTGAGCGGGTCGTCGAGGCCCAGCGCGACCGCGACCAGGCCGTCCACGCTCAGCAGATGCGCGATGACACCGGCGACCGTCGTACGCCTGGACGTCTGCTCGTCGGCCTCGAACCAGCGCAGCCGCACGGGCGCGTGCCACTCGGCGTCCCCGAAGTCCTGGAGCAGGGCGTCGAGTCGGGCCGTCTCCGCGTCGTACGGGGCCGCCCACTCCGGTACCGGGATGCGCGGCGGACGCCGGTCCAGGCAGCCCTGCAGGACGCGGGTGCGCAGGGTCGGGTCCAGGTCCAGGGGTTCCGGCCGCTGGAGCAGCTCCACCGCCTCGCGCAGGCGCCGCGCCTCGTCCGCGCACGCTCCGCACTCCCCGAGATGCTCCTCGACGGCCAGCGTCTCCTCCGGCGCGCACGCGGCCAGCGCCCACGCCCCGAGCAGCGACCTCAGCACGTCATGTTCCAGGACGAGAGGGGCGAGAGGGGCGACGACCGGTACGGGGGCCGCGTCGGGGAGGGCGTGGCCCGTGTCCTCGACCGAGGAGCGCGGCATCGGTATGCGAGGTGGGCCGTCGCCGGGGCCGGGTTCGGGTTTGCCTTCCGGGCCTCCCGGTCCCTTGCCGCCGCCGGCATCGTCGCCCGCGTCGTCTCCGGGGTGCCGGGGGCCATGCCCCTCGTGCTCCTCGTACCCCTCCCAGGCCCCGTCCTCCTGGCCCGCGCCGCTCATACCGCGCCCCCGTATTCGGGGGGTGCCCCCGGTGTGCCCGTGTCGTGGGCCGTGGACAGGAGTTGGAGGCCGAGGCGCAGGCGGCGGCGGGCCTCCGCCTCCGTGACGCCCAGGTCGGCGGCGGTCTGGCGGTAGTCACGTCGTTGGAAGTACGCCAGTTCCAGGGCCGCGCGCAGCGGGGCCGGCATCGACGTGACGATGTAGTCCGCCCGGGCGGCGACCGAGGCGCGGCGGACCCGGCGTTCCAGTTCCTCCAGGGAGCCCGTGGAACTCGTGGAGGCCGTGGAGGCCGTAGAGGAACCCGAGGCCTCGTCGGTACTGGTACTGGTGCTGTCGGGGTCGTTGTTGGCCAGCGCTGCCGTCTCCGTCTGGCGCAGGCGCTGGACCGCCAGGCGGTGGGTCAGAGTGGCCAGCCAGGAACGCAGCGGGCCCTCTTTGGGCTCATAGGTGTCGGGGTGCTGCCAGACGTGGGCGAAGACCTCGCGGGTGATGCGGTCGGCCGCCTGCTCGTCGCCCAGGACACGGTGGGCGAGGCCGTGCACGAGTGAGGCGAAGCGGTCGTACAGCTCGCCGAGCGCGGCTGCCTCCCCGCGCGCGAGCCGCTGCTGCATCTTGCGGTCCCAGCGGGGCGGTGTGTCCTGCTTCGCCATGCTGCTCCCTCACCCCCTGTACCGCTGTCCAGGTCCGGCGGTCGCCCACCTTCTCCTCGAATGTAGTCGGCCCCTCCGACAGCCCACTCCGCTTTGCGGCATTGTGCGCCCTTCCAGGCGCCAAAGATGGTAGAGAACCGACGAAGAGTGACTGATTGTGACCTCTTCTGCGTTGCTTTCGATCGAATACGATCGTGAGTGACCGAAACAAGCCCCCTGTAAACCGCTTGCAAGTCTCTTGCACTCTCGGCCGAGTCGATGTGCGGTGTTTGGTGACACGGCTGTTGGGCAGCCGCGTCAACAGGAAGCGTAGGTCGGGCTTCCGTTTGTGTTGGACGAGTCGGGCGAGTCGGACGAGAGGCGTGATGGTGGCGTTCAAGGTGACCGACGGCGAGCGCGGCGGTTGGATCGTGATCCAGGTGTCCGGAGAGATGGACCTGGTCACCTCACCGGAGTTGCGACAACGGGTCCACAGTGCGGTGGCCGAGGGGCGCCATCGTGTCGTCCTCGATCTGTCCGAGGTCGTGTTCTGCGACTCCAGCGGTGTCGGCGTCCTCATCGCCACCCGCCGGCTGATGCGCTCCTGCCAGGGCAGTCTGCGCCTGATCCTGCCCGCGCAGGGCGCCGCGGACAGCGCCCACGCCCACCACGTCAACCGGGTCCTCAACGCCCTGGGAGTCCGCCGTCTCTTCGACGTCTACGCGGACCTCACCACGGCGGCCGACGAGTCGGCGGCACCGCTCCAGGCCGCCACGCCCGCGTGAAGCCCGAGTGACGCGGTTCGTCATGCGCGTGGTGACGTACTTCGTGACGCGGTCGTCGTGGAATTCCCCCAGTCTTGGCACAGGCGTCGTTTTCCCGTCCCCATCGGCCTCCGCACGTCGTACGCTCCCTGCCAGAAAGACCCTGACACAGACGTAAGGCGGGCCCGACAGACATGGTCAGCTCCGAGTACGGGCGGAAGATCGCCGCCCGGTTCGCCACCTTCGACCAGGACGGCAACGGCTACATCGACCGGGAGGACTTCAACGTGGCGGCCAAGGCGCTGCTCGCCGAGTTCGGCACTCCCGCCCGGTCCGACAAGGGCCAGGCCCTCTACGGCGGCGCCGAGGCCTTCTGGCAGGGCATGGCCGGGATAGCGGACCGGGACGGTGACCAGCGGATCACCCGCGACGAGTTCGTCAACGGCGCCGTGAAGCGGCTGCACGACAACCCCGGCCGGTTCGCCGAGATCGCCCGCCCCTTCCTGCACGCGGCCCTCGCCGTCGCGGACCAGGACGACGACGGCACGGCGACCCTCGCTGACACCGAGCGCGTACTGAAGGCGCTCGGCGTGCCCGAGGACATCGCCGCCATGGCCGCCGCGACGCTCGACACCGACGCCGACGGCCGGGTGGGCGAGACGGAGATCGTCGACGCGTTCGCCCGCTACTTCGACGTGTCAGACTCCGACGAGGGCACGGGCACAGGCACCGGCTCCGAGTAGCGCTCGCGCAGCTTGTACTTGAGCACCTTCCGCAGGGCGTCGTTGCGCGGAAGGGCGTCCACCAGCTCCAGCCGCTCCGGCAGCTTGTGCACGGACAGCCCTTCCGCCCGCAGGTACGAGGTCAGCGCGGGCAGGGTCAACTCGCCTCCGTCCGGCGCCGGTTCCACCACCGCGCAGACCAACTCCCCGCGTTCCGCGTCCGGCAGTCCCACCACCGCCACCTCTCCCACCCCCGGGTACGTGTGCAGCAGGTCCTCGATCTCCTTCGCCGAGATGTTCTCGCCCTTGCGGATGATGACGTCCTTGAGCCGCCCGGTGAGCACCAAGTGCCCGCTCCCGGTGACGAATCCGAGGTCCCCGGTGCGCAGGAACCCGTCCTCGTCGAAGGCCTCGGCGGTCTGCGCGGGGTCCAGATAGCCCTGGCAGACGGCCTCCCCCTTCAGCCGTACCTCACCGTCCACCACCCGTATCTCCATCCCCTCCGGTGGCCGCCCCTCCGTCGTCGCCAGGTTGTCGACGGTGTCGTCCGGGGCCCCCATGGTGATCATCGGCACCTCGGTCATCCCGTACCCGTGCGTGAGCTGCACGCCCATCTCGCGTACGACGGAGTGGTAGACCTCCGGCGGCTTCGGGGCCCCGCCGCCCGCGAGCAGCCGCAGGGTGGGGATCACCGGAACGCCCGGCTGTTTGCGCTGCTCGGCGAGGAACATGGAGTAGAAGGCCGTCGACCCGCCCGCCACCGTGACCCCGTGCTTGCGGTACCCCTCCAGCGCGTCCGGCAGCGCGAACTGCTCGAACATGACGGCAGGGAAGCCGTAGAGCAGGAGCATCACCGTGTAGTCGGGGCCCGCGATATGGGCGTACGGGAAGGCCATCGAGCCCACGTCGGACTCGCTGAGGCGCAGGGCGTGGGCGAGGCACGAACCGCCCGCGATGAGCGAACGGTCCGTGTGGAGCACGCCCTTGGGGTCGGAGGTCGTGCCGGAGGTCCAGTAGATCCAGCGGACGGAGGTGCCGTCGGCGGGCGGGGGCGGCAGCAACGACGGGTCGTCGTCCGGGAGTTCGTCGCTGTCGTACGCCGGGAAGATCCCCTTCGCACCGAGCCGCCGTGCCATCTCCGTGTGGTCGAAGCCGCGCCACACCCCAGGCACGGCGAAGAACTCCGCCTTCGACTCCCGTAGCGCGAAGCCGACTTCGCGGTCCCGGTAGAAGGGGATGACCGGCGACTGCACGGCGCCGAGCCGGGCCAGTGCGAAGGACAGCAGAGCGGTCTCGATACGGGTGGGCAGCTGCCAGGCGACGACCGTGCCGGGGCGTACGCCCATGCCGTACAGGCCGGCCGCCACCCGCTCGGCACGGGTGCGGAGTTCGCCGAAGGTGAGCGAGCGGTCGTCCTGGAGGAAGACGGGCCGGTCGGGGGTGAGTTCGGCGCGGCGGGCGACCAGTTCCCAGAGGGTACGGGCCGAGCCCAGGGCGTGTGCGGTGTCGACGGCGTTCACGTTGCCCCCTGAGGCCGGTTGACCGGAAGGATGCGAAGAAGAAATGGCCTGACGGACAGTCAGATCGTGCGGGGAGCGTAGGCCTTGATGCCTTGTCGGTCCATAGGCGCGGGTCTAACCTTCTAGGGGGCTATAACTGACGGACCGTCAGATGATCAATCACCACCTGTCACCCGGCACCCGTCACCCGGCACCCGTCACCCAACACCCATCACCCGGCCAGGCGGAGGGGACCCCATGACCGAACTGCCCCGCATCATTAGCGTCGACGACCACGTGATCGAACCCGCGCACCTCTTCGAGACCTGGCTGCCGGCCAAGTACCGGGACAGGGGACCCAAGCCCTTCACCGCCGGAATCGGCGAACTCGCCTACGTGGGCGGCAAATACCGGATCACGACCGACCCCGAGGGCCCGGTCACCGACTGGTGGCAGTACGAGGACCTGCAGTTCCCGTACAAGCGGATCATCGCCGCCGTCGGGTTCTCCCGGGACGAGATGACCCTCGACGGCATCACGCGCGAGCAGATGCGGCGCGGTTGCTGGGACCCGAAGGCCCGGCTCGCGGACATGGACCTCAACCATGTCGAGGGCTCCCTCTGCTTCCCGACCTTTCCGCGGTTCTGCGGGCAGACCTTCGCCGAGGCGCAGGACAAGGAGGTCGCGCTGGCGTGCGTGCGCGCCTACAACGACTGGATGGTGGAGGAGTGGTGCGGCGACAGCGGCGGCCGACTCATCCCGCTGTGCCTGATCCCCTTGTGGGACGTCGAGTTGGCGGTCGCGGAGATCCGGCGCAACGCCGAACGCGGGGTGCGGGCGGTGACGTTCTCGGAGATCCCGACCTACCTCGGACTGCCGTCGATCCACTCCGGCTACTGGGACCCGTTCTTCGCGGTGTGCCAGGAGACCGGCACGGTCGTCAACATGCACATCGGCAGCAGCAGCCAGATGCCCGCCGCCTCCCCGGACGCCCCGCCCGCCGTACAGGCCTCGCTGAGCTTCAACAACGCGATGGCGTCGATGATGGACTTCCTGTTCAGCGGCGTGCTGGTGAAGTTTCCGGCGCTCAAACTCGCCTACAGCGAAGGGCAGATGGGCTGGATCCCGTACGCCCTGGAACGCGCCGACGACGTGTGGGAGGAGCACCGCGCGTGGGGCGGGGTGCGGGATCTGATCCCCGAACCCCCGTCCACGTACTACTACCGGCAGATCTTCTGCTGCTTCTTCCGCGACAAGCACGGGGTCGCCTCGCTGGATGTCGTCGGCCGGGACAACGCCACCTTCGAGACCGACTACCCGCACGTCGACTCGACCTTCCCGCACACCAAGGAGGTCGCCCTCGAGCATGTGAAGGGCCTCGACGACGAGACCGTCTACAAGCTGATGCGCGGCAACGCCATCCGCATGCTCGGCCTCGACCTGGACCGGGACCGTTAGTGGACCTCGCCGACACGCCCCAAGAGGCGGAATTCCGGGCCGGGTTGAGGGAGTGGCTGGCGAAGACGCTCCCCTCGCTGCCGGCCGCGCCCTCGCCCGACGACTGGCCCGGGCGGCGCGCTTACGACCTCGGCTGGCAGCGGGCGCTGTACGACGCCGGGTACGGCGACGTCCACTGGGGCGCCGACCCCGCCGTACGGATGATCTTCCTGGAGGAGACGGAGAAGGCCGGCGCGCCCTATGTGGGCGCCAACTTCGTCGGGCTGCTGCACGCCGGGCCGACCATCGCCGCCGAGGGGACCGACGAACAGCGGGCGCGCTGGCTGCCGCCCGTACTGCGCGGCGAGGAGGTGTGGTGCCAGGGGTTCAGTGAGCCGGACGCCGGTTCGGACCTCGCGGCGCTGCGCACGCGCGCGTGGCGCGACGGTGACGAGTACGTGGTCAGCGGCTCCAAGATCTGGACCTCGCACGCCGAAGTCGCCGACTGGTGCGAGCTGTTGGTGCGAACCGACCCCGACGCCCCCAAGCACCGCGGGATCACCTGGCTGGCCATGCCCATGGACGCGCCGGGCATCACCGTACGGCCGCTGCGCACGCTCGCCGGGTCCAACGAGTTCGCCGAGGTCTTCCTCGACGAGGTCAGGGTGCCCGTCGCCAACCGGGTCGGCGAGGAGAACGACGGCTGGCGCGTGACGATGGTGACGCTGTCCTTCGAGCGCGGTACGGCGTTCGTGGGTGAGGTGGTGGCCTGTCGGCGCGTACTGGGCGAACTCGCCCTGGCGGCACGGGAGAACGGGCGGTGGGACGACCCCGTACTGCGCCGCCGACTCGGGCGGCTGAACGCCGAGTTCCGGGCGCTCTGGCGGCTGACCCAGTGGAACGTGAGCGAGGCGGGCGAGACGGCCAAGGGGGTTCCCGGGGTCGGCGGGTCCGTCTTCAAGCTGCGGTACTCGCACGCCCGCCAGGAGCTGTACGAGGCGGCGGCGGAGGTCCTGGGGGCGGGTGGCGCGGCCCTGGACCTCGAACAGCCCTGGGTGCTCGACCGGTTGTCCTCGCTGTCGTACACCATCGCCGCCGGCACCTCCCAGATCCAGCACAACATCGTGGCCGAACGCGTTCTCGGGCTGCCGAAAGGACGGTGACACTCGCCCATGCGTTTCCAACTCACCGAGGATCAGCGGGCGTTGAGGCAGGGCGTACGGGAGCTGCTGGCGGCGCGGTTCGGGCGCGAGCGGTTGCGGGAGGTCGCCGAGGGCCCCGAGCTGGACCGGGGGCTGTGGCGGGAGCTGGGGGACGCCGGGTTCTTCTCGCTGCGGCTGCCGGAGGAGGCGGGCGGGGTCGGACTCGGGCTGCCCGAGGCGGTGTTGGCGTTCGAGGAGGCGGGGCGCGTACTGCTGCCGGGACCGCTGATCGCCACCCACCTCGCGGCGGGCGAGGTGCCGGGGGCGGCGACGGGGGAGGCGGTGGTGACCGTCGTGGACGGGGAGGGGGTGGTGGAGTGGCTGGCGGCGGCGGATGTCGTACGGGGGGGGGCCGGGACGGCGGTGCCGATGCGGTCGGTGGATCCGCTCACGCCACTGCACCGGGTGGCCGACGTCGCGGCCGACGGGACCGCGGCCGCTCCGGACTCCGACAGCGGCCGTACGGATGCACTCCTGACCTCTCTGCTCACCGCCGCCGAGCAGCTCGGTACCGCCGGGCGCGTGTGTGAGCTGGCCGTGCAACATGCGCGCACCCGTGAGCAGTTCGGGCGGCCCATCGGGGCCTTTCAGGCGGTGCAGCATCTGTGCGCCGGGATCCTGGTGCGGGTCGAGGTGGCCCGCGCGGCGGTGTACGCGGCCGCCGTCACCGTCGATCCGGCGGACGTCGCGGCGGCCCGGCTGCTCGCCGACGAGGCCGCCGTGCGCGGGGCGCGGGACTGCCTTCAGGTGTACGGCGGGATGGGATTCACCTGGGAGTCGGACGTCCATCTGTATCTGAAGCGGGCCTGGGTGCGGGCCCGGCGGCCCGGTTCGGTGACGGAGTGTGAGGAATTGCTCGCCGCCGAGTTACTGGCCGAGGCGCGGTGACAAGGGAGCGATAAGGGGGTGACAAGGGTCGGAGCCGGGAATGGCCGAATAATGTCGACGATTGTGGCGCGATGGAAATGTGATCCAGCCAATTTGAGATTACTCAGCGTTGATATCGGGTTGTGTCCTACGCGTGACTTGTCACGGCCCGGAGTCGCGTGTTCGCTCCGGTACCTTCTGTGGAATGCGAGTGGTTCCGAGGTCGAGCCATCCCGGTGTTGCCCCTGAGGCGGCCCCGGATTCGGCAGTGCGCGCCGCTCGCGGGGCGGGTCGCGGTTCTGCGCCCGCCTGTTCGACTACTCGCGGCGAGCGTCGCACAGTATGCCTCAGGCGTACTCCTTCGCGTTGGAATATGCCTGAAGCGCTTGTTGGCGTGACTGTACGTCAACCATGCTTTCGCGTAAGGGATGCACGTTCCGTGATCCCTGATCTGGCCGATGGCCCAACCGTTGTTCTGGGCATGCAGAAAATGGCTACGATCGTGGCCCTCGTGCGGCGCGAGGCGATGTGTCCGCCGGTTCGGATGGTGTGAGCGGTGCAGGTGCTTCAAGTGCAGCTGGAGATCCGGCCCGACCCTGCTGAGGTGGGGCGGGCCCGGAGATGGGCGCGGTCGTGGCTCGCCGGGTCGGGGGTCGCGGACGACGATCCCCTGGCCGAGACGCTGATCCTCCTCGTCTCCGAACTCGTCACCAACGCGGTGGTGCACACCGGCTGTCCGGCCGTGCTGCGGCTGTCGTTCCGCAAGGTGTTCGGCGCGCAGTCCGGTGGACCGTCCCGCGCCCGGGTGGTGGCCGGCGGGGTCGTCCGGCTGGAGGTCGCCGACCTGAGCGCCCGGCCGCCCGCGCCCCGGCACGCCGAGGGTGACGACACCAACGGGCGCGGGCTCGAGCTGGTCGACGGGCTCGCCGACCGCTGGGGGTGGAACCCGGAAGGGGTCGGCAAGCGCATCTGGTGCGAACTGGACCGCTGCCCGGCCGCAACGTCCTGCGGGGACGGGGGTGATGGCGCCGACGGCGCCGCGGTCACCGCCACGGGCGCCCCCACGTCGACCGCCGCGGCCACATCTACCGCCACTGCCACTGCCACCGGCCCGTCCACTGCCACCTCCACCGCCTCCACCTCCACCTCCACCGCCTCCGCGTACGGGGGCATGGCGGCGTACGAAGCCGTCTGACGGCACGTCCTGGCGGTGCCGCGTTCCTCGGTGGTGCCCCGCGCGGCGCGTGGCGGGGCACGGTTGCAGAAACGCCGGGGGTCTTCGGGCGGTCGCGGTGCGGTGCGCCGGGGTGTGCCCCTGTGCGCGGTCGTCGCAAAAGGTGCGTAAGGGGTGAATCGCCGAACGGGTGTTGACGTGACGTGACCGTGTGAACACGCTGGTGTGCAGCGCGATTCGCCGGAGGGGACGGCGAGGGTTCGGTGACGGGGGCCCTCGACGAGTGCGAGTCGTGATTCGGCGTAAGCCTCCTCGGGGCCAAGGGAGGCGGGGGTGGGAACGCCGAAGGCGGGTGGCGGCGCGCGATGCCGTACTTGGGGTGGGCAATGGCGCGCCGCCGGCCGGCCGTTACGAGTCAGAAGATCGCCACGGGTGCCACCGGACTGCCGGTGGCACCCGTGAACGGTTCGGGTGTCGCCGACAGCAGGAACTCATACCGGTGATCTTGTCCACAGACTGTGGACAACTTTTCGAGATTCCAGTTCTGTCCCTGGGGCATCCCCATCTCCACCAGGTCGAGCGCGTGTACGGGCATCCAGAGATCCTCCGACTCCGGC
Organism: Streptomyces sp. NPDC047042; assembly: GCF_040644035.1. Classification (NCBI taxonomy): domain Bacteria; kingdom Bacillati; phylum Actinomycetota; class Actinomycetes; order Kitasatosporales; family Streptomycetaceae; genus Streptomyces; species Streptomyces sp. NPDC047042. The sequence continues at coordinate 183,324 of NZ_JBEYVP010000010.1, forward strand.
GGGAAAATCTCAAAGGTCAGCGTGTCGTTCGCGACCGCCGCGACATCCCGCGCGTGGAACCACTCCGGCGTACGGATCGACAGCCCGGGCGAGGGATACGTGTACCCGTGCTTGTCACCGGCCAGATACACCTGGATCTGGCCCGTCCGTACGAGCACGATGTCACCGGCACGCACGCGCGTGCCCGCCAGTTCCTCGGCCGCCTCCAGGTCCTCCGGGGTCACCGCGTGCCCCCCGTCGAGCCGGTCGACACCCCGGGCGCGGGCCACGTCGAGGAGCACCCCGCGCGAGACGACATGCCGTGCCTTGTCGACGCCGGCGAACTCGGCGCCGGAGTGGGCCGTGATGGTGTCCGCCGGGCGCCCGTTGTAGAGCTTCCCGGAGTGGGAGGCGTGGGCGAGGGCGTCCCAGTGGGTCGCGCACTGGAGTCCCAGGGTCACGATGTCGTCGCTCGTCGCCACGGTTCCGCCGCCCGGCGGTCCGAACAGCTCCTGGTTGATCTGGACCATGGCGTGTACGGGGTTCAGCCGGCCCGGAATCGCCCCGGTCTGGACGCCGTCCTGCTGCAACGGGAGGGCGAGGGGGACTCGTTGCCCCGTACGGACGGTCGCGGCGGCGTCGCGTACGACGGCGTCGGTGATGAGGTTGAGGGTGCCGAGTTCGTCGGCCTCCCCCCAACGCCCCCAGTTGTTCACGCGTTTGGCGATGGCGTGGAACTCGGCCGGCAGCGGCATGAGTCCGGTCCTTCCTGGAGACCGGTCCCCTCCCGGGGCTTGCCTCCGCATATCTGACGGGTCATAAAATCTAACGGTCCGTCAGAAACCGCGGGAAGGGGCCGGACATGGGGAACTTCTTGGCAGGCAAGGTGATCGCCGTGACGGGCGCGGGGCGGGGCATCGGCCGGGCGGTGGCGCTGGGCGCGGCGGCCGAGGGCGCCCGCGTCGTCGTCAACGACTACGGCGTCTCCATCGACGGCGCCTCACCGACGAGCGAGATCGCCGAGGGCGTCGTCAAGGAGATCGTGGCGGCGGGTGGGGACGCGGTCGCCGTGGCCGACGACGTGTCCACCATGGCCGGCGGCCGGCGCATCGTCGACACGGCCCTGTCGTCGTACGGGCGCCTCGACGGTGTTGTGTGCGTCGCCGGGATCCTGCGCGAGCGAATGCTGTTCAACATGTCCGAGGAGGAGTGGGACCCCGTCGTGGCGACCCACCTCAAGGGCACCTTCACGCTGTTCAGGGCGGCCTCGGCGGTGATGCGGCAGCAGCGGTCGGGGACGCTCATCGGGTTCACCAGCGGCAACCACCAGGGGTCGGTGTCGCAGGCCAACTACAGCGCGGCGAAGGGCGGGATCATCTCGCTCGTACGGAGCGCGGCGCTGGGGCTGCACAAGTACGGGGTGACTGCGAACGCGGTGGCGCCGGTCGCCCGTACGCGGATGTCGGCGAACGTGCCGATGGAGTTGGCGGAGATCGGGGAGCCGGAGGATGTGGCGGCGCTGGTCGTGTATCTGCTGTCCGACCGTGCGAAGGAGCAGGGGATCACCGGGCAGGTGTACACGGTGGCGGGGCCGAAGATCGCGGTGTGGGCGCAGCCGAGGGAGTTGCGGGCGGCGTATGCCTCCGGCGGGTGGACGGTGGAGGGGATCGCGGAGTTTTTGCCGGGGACTGTGGGGGTGGATCCGATGCCGATGCTTTCGCAGGTGGAGCGGATGGAGGAGGCGGCGCGGGGTGGGGGGCGGCCGAACGCCCAGTAGGTCGGGGGCCGGGGTGGTTTGGCGGGTGTGGGTGCGTTGTGGCTTGTCGCGCAGTTCCCCGCGCCCCTGGGTGGGTGGGTGTGCTGGTTGTTTGGCCTCGTGCGGGCTGGGTGTGGCTTGTCGCGCAGTTCCCCGCGCCCCTGGGTGGGTGGGTGTGCTGGTTGTTTGGCCTCGTGCGGGCTGGGTGTGGCTTGTCGCGCAGTTCCCCGCGCCCCTGGGTGGGTGGGGGTGCTGGTTGCTTTTGAGGCTGCGGGCCGTCCGTGGCTGGTCGCGCAGTTCCCCGCGCCCCTGGGGAGTCGGTCGTGTCCTGCGTTGAGAGGAGAGGGCTGTGGACTTTGCGTTCGGTGGCGGGGATGACGAGTTTCGGGTGGAAGTTCGGGCTTGGCTTTGTGGGCATGTCGAGGGGGGGCTTGAGCGGCGTGCCTGGGAGCGGATGCTTGGTAAAGGGGGGTGGATCGGGCTTTCCTGGGGGGAGGGTGGGTACGGGAATCGGGTTGCCGGTCTTACGCAGCAGGTTGTGTGGGCCGAGGAGTACGCGCGGTCGGGGGCGCCGGCGCGGTCCGGGCACATCGGAGAGAACCTGCTCGCTCCGACGCTGCTCGCGCACGGTACCGAGGAGCAGCGGGCGCGGTTTCTGCCGCCCATCGCCGCCGGTGAGGAACTCTGGTGCCAGGGGTACAGCGAGCCAGGGGCGGGGTCCGACCTCGCCGGGGTGAGTACGCGAGCGGAGCGGGCCGCCGACGGCTCGTACCGGATCACCGGGCAGAAGATCTGGACGTCCCTCGCCCATGAGGCCGACTGGTGCTTCGTGCTGGCCCGCACGGAAGCGGGCTCGGTCCGGCACCGGGGGCTCAGTTTTCTGCTCGTTCCCATGGACCAGCCGGGGCGGATCGAGGTCCGGCCCATCCGGCAGATGACCGGGACCAGCGAGTTCAACGAGGTCTTCTTCGACGGGGCACACGCGCGCGCGGAACACCTCGTCGGAGGTGAGGGTAACGGCTGGAACGTCGCGATGAGCCTCCTCGGGTTCGAGCGGGGGGTGTCGACCCTGGCTCAACAGATCGGTTTCGCCGGGGAGTTGGAGCGGGTCGTGCGGGCCGCCGTCGACAGCGGGGCGGCTGTGGGGGATCCCGTCCTGCGGGAGCGACTCGTGCGGCAGTGGGCCGAGTTGCGGGTGATGCGGTGGAACGCCCTGCGTACGTTGGGGAGTTCGGGTGACTTCGGCGCCCCGAGCGTGGCCAAGCTGCTCTGGGGTGGCTGGCATCAGCGGCTCGGTGAGCTGGCCGTGTCGGTGCGTGGGGCGGGGGCGGCCGTGGGGCCGGTTCCGTGGTCCGAGGCGACACCGTACGAACTCGACGCCGCACAGCACCTGTTCATGTTCTCCCGGGCCGACACGATCTACGGCGGCTCCGACCAGATCCAGCGAACGATCATCGCCGAGCGCGTGCTCGGACTGCCGAGAGAACCCAAGGGCTGACAGCTGACAAGGGGCTGCGTGATGCGAGGTGTGCTCTTCGACGGAAAGCAGATCGAGGTCGTCGACGATCTGGAGGTACGGGATCCGGGCGCGGGGGAGGTGCTCGTCGCGATCTCGGCGGCGGGGTTGTGCCACAGCGATCTCTCCGTCGTGGACGGGACCATCCCCTTCCCCGTTCCCGTGGTGCTCGGGCACGAGGGCGCGGGGGTGGTGGAGGCGGTCGGGGCCGGTGTCACCCATGTCGCGCCCGGGGATCACGTGGCGCTGTCGACGCTCGCCAACTGCGGTGCGTGCGCGGAGTGCGACCGGGGGCGCCCGACCATGTGTCGGCAGGCCATCGGGCGGCCGGGACGGCCGTTCACCCGGGGCGGGCGGCCGGTGTTCCAGTTCGCGTCCAACTCGGCGTTCGCGGAGCGGACGGTGGTGAAGGCCGTACAGGCGGTGCGGATACCCGCGGACATCTCCCTGTCCTCCGCCGCGCTCATCGGGTGCGGGGTCCTGACCGGGGTGGGCGCCGTGCTCAACCGGGCCCGGGTCGACCGGGGCGACACCGTCGTGGTGATCGGTACGGGCGGGGTCGGGCTGAACGTCCTTCAGGGTGCGCGGATCGCGGGCGCCCTGCGGATCGTCGCCGTGGACGCGAACCCGGCGAAGGAGACGGTCGCGCGACGGTTCGGCGCGACCCACTTCCTGACCTCGACGGAGGGCGTGCGGGACCTCCTCCCGACGGGCGCGGACCATGTCTTCGAGTGCGTGGGGCGCGTCGAACTCGTACGTCAGGCCGTCGACCTGCTCGACCGGCACGGTCAGGCGATCCTGCTCGGCGTACCACCGGCGACCGCCGAGGCGTCCTTCCTCGTCTCTTCGATGTACCTGGACAAGTCGATCCTCGGCTGCCGCTACGGCTCCTCGCGGCCGCAGCGGGACATCGCGCTGTACGCCGAGCTGTACCGCGAAGGACGGCTGCTGCTCGACGAGTTGGTGACACAGACGTACCGGGTCGAGGACTTCGAGAAGGCGATGGGGGACGCGGAGGCGGGGCGGGTCGCGCGAGGGGTGCTGACTTTCTGAGAGCTGAGGCCTGGGAGCGGGGAGCTGGGAGTCCGGTGTGTCTGAGTTGGGCATGCCAGGAGTTGTCCACAGGTGCTGGAAATCCCCTGGGGCATTGTCGGTCCCGGCCTCTACCTTCGGCCCATGAGCTATCGCGACGTCGCCACGAAGCAGGTCCTGATCTGGTCCTGCACCTCCGTCGGTGCCCGTATGCCGGTCGCCATGGCCCCGCTGGCCCTGGTGTTCCTGGTGCGGGAACGGCCGGGCGGCTATGCCCTGGGCGCGGCTCTCGCCGCCGCGTACGTACTCGGGGAGATCGTCGGCGCTCCGGCTCTCGGTCTGCGGCTACGTCCCGAACGGGCCCGTCCGCAACTGGCCGCGGGGCTCGTCGTGGGGGCTGCGGGTTTCGTGGCGCTCGGGGTTTTCCCGGGTGCGCATCCCGGGGTTCTCGCGGGGTTCGCGTTCGTGGCGGGCGGTGCTCCGGCTGCCAGCGCCGGTGGGTTGCGCGCGCTGCTCACCGACCTGGTTCCGGCGCGGGCCGTGGCGCAGGCGATGTCCGCCGAGTCGATGCTGATGTCGGGTGTGTGGGCCGTCTCCCCGGCCGCCGTGACGAGCCTCGCGCTGGGACTGGCCCCGCGCCTCCCCCTGCTCCTCGCCGCCCTACTCATGGCGTCGTCGCTCGTGGGCCTGTGGCTGCTTCCGGCCGACTGGGGGACGGCCGACGCGCGAGGAGAGGGGCAGGGACGCGGGAAGGGCCAAGGAAAGGGCCAAGGGAAGGGTCAGGGGCAGGAGGGGGCGGGGCCGTCACTGCTCGGTCTGCTGGTCGGCGCCTGGCCGGTGTACGTCACCGGTGCCGCCAGCCTCACCCTGCTCGGTCTGGCCGAACTCGTGCTGCCCGCGCTGCTCGAACAGCGCGGGATCGGTGTCGGCTGGTCCGGCCCGATCCTGGCGGGAATGGCGGTCGGCGCCGGCCTGGGTGCCTTCCTCTACGGGCTGAGAGCCTGGCCGGGGCGGCTGCGCACCCGCAGCGTGGTCCTGATCGTCGGGATGTCCGTCTGCGTGACCGGCGCCGCGCTGATACCGGGGATGGCCGGGATCGCCGCCGCGCTGGCCGTGAGCGGCATGCTCCAGTCGGGAGCGCTGGTCACCCGCAACCTGTCCCTGCGTGAGGCGCTGCCGCCCGGTGCCCTGGCCGCGGGTTACTCGGTCATGTACGCGGCTGCCGGGGCCGGTTACGCGGCGGCCGGCTCCCTCGCGGGCGCCCTGCTCCAGGTGACCGCACCGTCGACCGCGGTCCTGGCCGGCGTGGCCCTGACGCTGGTGCTGACGGGCGTCGGGTGGTGGGGCGAGACCCGCACGGGGGACGGTTCGGCGCGGGGCGCCGACACCGTCGTAACGGCCGGTCCTGCCGGTCTTGTTGGTCCTGCCGCCTCAGGTGTCCCAGGTGTCTCAGCCGGCGATCCTGCCGGTCCCGCTCCCGGCCGCCTCGACGGCCCCGGCCCGGAAGGTACGGCGATACGCGGTCGGTGTGACCCCGAGCACCGCCTGTAGGTGCTGCCGCATCGACTGGGCCGTGCCGAAGCCGGCGTCGCGGGCCACCTGGTCGACGGACAGGTCGGTGGACTCCAGCAGGTGCCGGGCCCGTTCCACGCGCTGCTGGGTGAGCCACTGGCCCGGGCTGACGCCGACCTCCTCACGGAACCGGCGCGTGAACGTACGTACCGACATGGACTCCTGCTCCGCCAGGTCGCGCAGCTGGAGTGGCTCGTGAAGGTGGCCGAGTGCCCAGGCGCGGGCGGTGGTCGTGGTCGCCAACTGGGTTTCGGGGAGCGGGCGTTGGATGTACTGCGCCTGCCCGCCGTCCCGGTGCGGCGGTACGACCGTACGGCGGGCCACCTCGTTGGCGACGGCGGCGCCGTGGTCGCGGCGGACCATGTGCAGGCACAGGTCGAGCCCGGCCGCGACGCCCGCAGAGGTCAGGACGTCGCCGTCGTCGATGAAGAGAACGTCCGCGTCGACCTTCACCTGCGGGAAGATCCGCTGGAAGTGCTCGGCGTCGGCCCAGTGCGTGGCCGCCGGGCGGCCGTCCAGAAAGCCGGCGGCGGCGAGGACGTACCCGCCGGTGCAGATGGCGGCGAGCCGGGTGCCGGGCCGGATGTGGGCGAGGGCGGCGGCCAGCTCGTCGGTCAGCACCCCGAGCTCGAAGACCGGCCCGAGCTCGTACGAAGCCGGGACGATCACCGTGTCGGCGGTGGCCAGGGCCTCCGGCCCGTGGGCGACCTGGATGGAGAAGTCGGCGTCGGTCTCGACGGGACCCGGCGGCCGGATCGAGCAGGTCACGACGTCGTACAGCGGCCGGCGCAGGGCATCCCGGGGCCGGCCGAAGATACGGTGCGGGATGCCCAACTCGAAGGGCAGCAGGCCGTCGAGGGCGAGCACGACGACGCGGTGGGGGCGGAAGTCGGTCGAGGACGGGACAGGCATGGCCTGATCCTAGCGAATGCTGCCCTTCGGGCCAGCTGTGGTGGCCGATCGCCGGTTGGTTGCCGATTGTTGCCGGTCGGCGTGATGCGTCCGGCTACAGGCGAGGGATTCCGCAGGTCAGAAGGATCGGCGAGTCCAGTGGCCTCGCTCCAAGCATTGTTGATGTTCGCCCTCGGGTAGGGCACAGCCAGTGGGGCCGAGGACGAGAGCTGAGCGAGCCGGCCGTCCGGCGCTGGCGGGCGTCAGACGGCCGTGTCGCTTTTAAAGTCAGGCAGCGTTCTGGAAGCGGCTCTGGGCCGCGCGGCGGCTGGAGGCCAACTCGGCCTTGGTGACGTCCTGGATGCGGTAGAGCTTCGGGCCCTTGTCGCCGAGGTCCACATGGGCCATGAGGCCCTTGCTCGCCCACAGGCGTACGGCACAGGCGGTGACGCCCATGAGCGCTGCGGCCTGAGCGGCCGTCAGGAGGTCCTGAGGGTCGATCTCGATCAGTGTCACGAGCAGCCTCCAGGCACACAAAAGAGACCTAATGGGGCTGATCCGTCAAGTCATCGGTTGGTCGCCGAGTTCTCGTTAGCCCTCGGGGGAGCCCCCCGGGTCAGTGGAGCTTGTTGACGGCGGTCTTCGTCGTGGTGCGGAAGGCGGTCAGCGGGGCGTCCTTGAGGTCGCCCATCTGGCCCCAGCGGACGAGGGTGACGGTGCGGCCGTCGCGGCCGACGGAGAACAGGTGGATGTCGGAGATGCCGATCTGCGGGTCGGCGGTGTCCAGGCTGTAGACCCAGGCGCCCTCCTCGACGGCGAGCTTGCCGTGGGAGGCGCTGACGGCCTGCAGGCCCGGGTTCTGCTGCTCCAGCCGGGGGCCGCAGCCGGCGAGGGCCCCGCGGAGGGTGTCGACCAGCTTCACGGCGTCGGCCTCGGTACGGGCGACGGTGGTGACCTGGACGCCGTTGGTGTCGAGCTCGGTGCTGAACTCGCGGTAGCGGGTGTTCTGCGCCGGGATCTTGTACGGGGCGCAGAGAACGCCGCCGTTCTCCGGGACGCCGGTGAAGACCTGGGTGGCGGTCCACGGCGTCGACGACGGCGGCATCTGGGAGGCGGCGAGGAAGGCGGGCTGGGCAGCGGCCTGCGCCTGCGCCGGGGCTGTGGCGAGGGCCGCGAGGCCCAGTGCGGCAGCGGCTGCGGTGGCGAGTGCGGTGCGGAGCTTGTTCATGGTGGTGGATCCCCCGTCGGGTCGTTCGTTCGGTCAGTGCTCAACCAGCGTGGGGCCGGCGCCCGCCGACTGCAACGATCACGCGCCCACCAGCCGTCCCGGAACCATTCCACCCCCGTTGACGTGCAAGGACGTGAGGATGGGACGCAGGGGCGAGGGGGATGGAATGCCGAAGGACGCCGCCGTGGAGGAGTTCGCGGGGCTCGTGCGCGCGCTGAAGGCGCGGGACGGGAGAAGTTACGAGGCGCTGGGCCGGCGGCTGAGCGTCAGCGCGTCCACCCTCCACCGCTACTGCTCGGGCGCGACCGTCCCGGAGGAGTTCGCCGTGGTCGACCGCCTCGCCCTGCTGTGCGGGGCGGACGAGGAGGAACGGCGGGCCCTGGAGGCGGCCTGGACGGAGGCGGACCGCGCCCGCCGCCGAGCGACCTCGCCCGCGCCCACACCTGTGCCGGCCGTGTCGGCCGAGCCGGAATCGAACCCGGATCCGTCTGCGCCGGAACCGTCTGCGCCGGAACCGTCCGCGCCGGAACCGTCCGCGCCGGAACCGTCTGCGCCGGATCCGTCGGCGCCGGAACCGTCTGCGCCGGAACCGTCTGCGCCGGATCCGTCGGCGCCGGAACCGTCTGCGCCGGAACCGTCTGCGCCGGAACCGTCCGGGCCGGATCCGTCTGCGCCGGATCCGTCTGCGCCGGATCCGTCCACGCCGGAACCGTCCGCGCCGGAACCGTCCGCCGCGGATCCGTCCGCGCCGGAGGCGCCCCGTGCCCGCCCCCGTCGTGGCGCCCCCGCTCCCCTCCTCGTCGCCGCCGCCGTCGCCCTCGTCGTGCTCGCCCTCGCCGCCGCACTGCTCGGCCACCCCACCCGTACGGCATCCGCCCCCGCTCCGGCTTCCACCGCTCCGGGGCGGACCGCGGCCCCCCTCCCCTTCACCTGGAGCATCGGTTCCCAGCTCTGGGAGGGCGGCTGCGGGCACACCTACCTCGTGGACCGGGCCCCCCGCGCGGTCGCCTCGCCGCCGGTCGCGGCCGACTCCGGGGCGTGGGCCGGGACGCACGGTGCCGTGCACGGCGGGGAGGCGCTGGTGCGGATCACGGTCCAGGGCCGGTCGCCGTCCGACGCCGTCGTCCTCCACGCCCTGCACGTGCGCGTGGTCGACCGCGCCGCGCCGCTGCCGTGGAACGCGTACCGGATGGACAACGGCTGTGGCGGCGCCGTCACCCCGCGCCACTTCGCCGTGGACCTCGACCGGCCGCGCCCGCTCGCGAGGCCCGTCGACGGCCTTGACGCCTCCGGCGCCGAGGTCCGGAAGATCCCGGCCGTCTCCTTCCCGTACAAGGTCACCTCCTCCGACCCCGAGGAGCTGCTGGTCTCCGCGCGGACGGCGGGCTGCGACTGCCGCTGGTACCTGGAGCTGGAGTGGAGCGCCGGGGGCCGTACGGGGACGGTGCGGATCACGGACGGCGGGAAGCCGTTCCGCACGAGCGGGACCAGGGGGAGGCCGACGTACGTGCACGACTCCGCCGAAGGGCGCTGGATCACAGACTCGGACTCTGGACAGACCCGGTCGTCGCGCGGGAGCGGTGGGGCAATCTGACCGTGGCCCATGGCCCGATCCTAGTGAATACTGTCCTTCGGGCCACTCGTCCGTGGAGTGCGCAGGTCGGACGCTTGACGGCGTGACGACGACTTCAAGACAGGCCGCCGATGCCGCCGATTCCCCCGACGATCTCCGCAAGCCCGGCCCGGCCCCGCGCCCGCGTATCCACCGGGCCTGGTTCGTCGCCGCTGTCACCTTTGTGACGATCATCGGTGCCGCAGCCTTCCGTTCGCTGCCCGGGCTGCTCATCGACCCTCTCCACGACGAGTTCGACTGGTCGCGGGGCACGATCGGCGCCGCCGTCTCCGTCAACCTCGCGCTCTACGGGCTGACGGCACCCTTCGCCGCCGCGCTGATGGACCGCTTCGGTATCCGGCGGGTCGTCGCGGTCGCCCTCGGGATCATCGCGCTCGGCTCCGGCCTGACCGTGTGGATGACGGCCGCCTGGCAACTGATGCTGTGCTGGGGCCTGTTGGTCGGGCTGGGCACCGGCTCGATGGCGCTCGCCTTCGCGGCGACCGTCACCAACCGCTGGTTCACCGAGCGGCGGGGTCTGGTGACGGGCATCCTGACCGCCGCGTCCGCCTCCGGCCAGCTGATCTTCCTGCCGCTGCTGTCGTGGATCATCGAGACGTACGACTGGCGCCCCGCGGCCGTGACGGTTTCCCTGGCCGCCCTGACGGTCGTCCCCTTCGTCTGGCTGCTGCTGCGCGACCACCCGGCCGACGTGGGTCTGAAGCCGTACGGGGCCGCGGAGTTCGTACCGAAGCCGGCCCCCGTGCAGGGTGCGGCGCGCCGCACGGTCCAGGTGCTGCTCTCGGCGGTGCGCACCGGCCCGTTCTGGCTGCTCGCCGGCACCTTCGCGATCTGCGGAGCCTCCACCAACGGCCTGATCCAGACCCACTTCGTGCCCGCGGCCCACGACCACGGCATGCCCATCACGGCCGCCGCCTCACTGCTCGCCGTCATCGGCGTCTTCGACGTGGTCGGCACGATCGGCTCCGGCTGGTTCACCGACCGCTACGACCCGCGCCGCCTTCTGGCGGTGTACTACGCGCTGCGCGGCGTCTCGCTCCTCTTCCTGCCCGTGCTGCTGGGCCCGTCCGTCCACCCGCCGATGGTCTTCTTCATCGTCTTCTACGGCCTCGACTGGGTCGCCACCGTCCCGCCCACCGTCGCCCTGTGCCGCGAGCACTACGGCGACGACAGCGCGATCGTCTTCGGCTGGGTCCTCGCCTCCCACCAGGTCGGCGCGGCCCTCGTCGCCTTCCTCGGCGGCCTGGCCCGGGACGTCTTCGGCTCGTACGACGTGGTCTGGTACGCGTCGGGCGCGCTGTGCGCGGCGGCGGCGCTGATGGCGCTGGTCATCCGCAGGCGGCGGCCTGTCGTTGGGATGACGAGGGTGGCGGCGGCCTGAGAACTGGGCGCCGGGCGGGCGGTGCGGTCGGACGACGCAGGCTGGTGGGTTGCCCGGCCGGTTCCGAGTCGGCCGTGGCGCTCGTAGAGGCGGATGGCCGCTGTGTCTGACGCCGCGTGTCGGTGGGCGGATCAGTGAGCGAAGGCGACGGATGCAGCGAGTTCCTTCTGGGTCTCGAGTGCGGTGAGACGTTCGGTGAGTGCGGTGTGGACGGCGTTGTAGGTGTCGGAACCGAGAGCCAGGCGCAGGGGCGGGTTCGGGTGGCGGGTGGTGTCATGGATGGCGGCGGCGAGCTTGGCCGGGTCGCCGGTGAAGACGCTCTCGTCGGCGGTCTCCAGGTAGCGCCTCGTCCGGCCCACGGCGTTGTCGCGGTAGGGGGTCGATTCGGTGGTGTAGCGCAGGGCCGAGGCGAAGCCGGTGCGGGTGGCGCCGGGCTCGACCAGGGTGAGATGAATGTCGAAGTCCGCGACTTCGCGGCTGACGCTCTCGGTGAAGCCTTCCAGTCCCCATTTGCCCGCGTGATAGGAGCTGTGCGTGGGGGTGCCGATCTGGCCGCCCATGCTGGAGATCTGGATGATCCGGCCTCCGCCCTGCTCGCGCATCGGCTGCAGGAAGGCCCGGGTGATCAGCATCGGAGCGAGCAGGAGGACCTCGATCTGGTCGCGGATCTGCTCGACGGTCATCTCCTCGGCGGCGCCCACGACTGCGTATCCGGCGTTGTTGACGACGATGTCCACCGGTGCGGATCGGAGAGTCTTGGCGATCACCTTGTCGATGTCGGTCGACCGGGTGACGTCGAGGGTCTCCACGGTCAGCCGGTCGCCGAACGTCTCGCGCAGGTCTTGCAAGGCTGCGGGGCGGCGGACCGTGGCCGTGACGCGGTCGCCGCGCTGGAGGGCATGCTCGGTGAGGTGGCGGCCCAGACCGCCGGAGGCTCCGGTGATGAACCAGTGACGTACTGCCTTGTCGGAGAGAGTGGGCATGAAGTCTCCTGAAGTAGAGTGCTAACGGAATGTATTCCGGTTAGGAGTTAAGCGGAACGCATTCCGGATTGCAACAGGAGCCAGGCGCCGGAGGAACCCACATGCCCGCCACCCCCCGCCGGACCAGGAGCGATGCGCTGCACAATCGGGAGCGTCTGCTGGAGGTCGCGGCCCAGGCCTTCGCCGATCAGGGGCTGGACACCGCGCCGGCCGCCATCGCCAAGCAGGCGGGCGTCGGTGTCGGCACGCTCTACCGGCACTTCCCGACTCGAGAAGCCCTCATCGACGCCGCTTACCGACACCAGCTCATCCGCGTTTGCGAGAAGGCGCCAGACCTCCTCGCCCGGCATCCGGCCGCCGAGGCCACCCGGATGTGGATGGAACACTTCGTCAACTACGCCACGGCCAAGAGCGGCATGTCCGCAGCACTCAACGCGGTCATCGCCTCCGGAGTCGACCCGTACGCCGACAGCCGCGCACTCCTTACCGCCGCCGTCGCCACCCTCCTCGAGGCCGGCGCCCGAGACGGCAGCCTGCGAACCGACGTCACCTCCGACGATGTCCTGCTCCTCATGGGCGGCATCGCCTATGCCGTGCAGCACGGCACCAAAGAGCAGGCCAGCCGGCTCGTCGGCCTCCTCATGGACGCGCTGGCCAATGGCCCGAGCGGGAGCTGAACCCGAGCTGCCCCGCTTCGGGCCGGCCGTCGGTGTCGCCGGGCACGCCGAGGGGCGAGGCCCATCCCGGTAACCTGAATCCCCACTCACCTGCCCGGAAAGGCTCCCCGTGACCCTCGGCGCAATCGGCGTACTCGGTGCGGTTCTTGGTGACGTCTCCTCTCGCGCTTCGACGCGGGAGCGGTAACCGGCCGTACCGGCCTGCCTTTTCACCCGTACGCCTGGGTAACTCAGCTGTCCGCTCCTCTCCTCGTCGAAGCGCTCTTCGTGCCCCCGCACGTTCGATCACGAGGAGTACTGCATCGTGTCCACGAATCGCCGGACCGAGAACACCGTCGTCATTGACGACCGCACGCGTGCCGACACCGCCTACCGGCTGGCCTGTGACGGCACCGCCCTGCTGTGGCAGGGCGACTTCCACAACGGACGTCAGCTGCTGGCGGCGATGGGACGCCGCGCCGATCGGAAACCGCTGCGAACAGGGCCCACCCCGGCGGATACGTTCTGGTCGTACCGCCGGTCCCGGGCCCACCGCGCCCGGGTGCTCGGACGGCTCCTGATCCGTTTGGGAGAGGACTACTCGCTGGGGCTGCGCCGAGCACCCGACGTACGCCAGGCCTGCGTGGACGCGTACGGTCCGCCGCGAGGCGCTTCGACGGTTCCCCTCCGGGAACTGCTGGGCGTCCTCGGGGCGCGGCAGTGGCGGGAGAAGGGGGTGGCGGTACCGGCCCTCGGCGCCCGCATCCATCCCCACTACGGGGTGTTCTCCCCGGTGCGGGGCGAATACGTCGATCTGGTCGCGCGGGCACCCCTGCCCACGTTCCGCACAGCCTTCAACGCCTTCGATCTGGGGACGGGGACGGGGGTGCTCGCCGCAGTCCTGGCCGGCCGGGGTGTCGAGCGGGTCGTCGCGACCGACATCGGGCCACGTGCTCTCGCCTGCGCGCGCGACAACCTCGCTCGGCTGGGCCTCGGCGACCGTGTTCGTGTCGTCGGCCCCACGCTCTTTCCGGCGGGTTGTGCCGGTGGACTCGATCCCGCGTTCTCTCCGGAATGCCGCGCTGGGCTCGTCGTATGCAACCCGCCCTGGATTCCCGCGCGGCCTGCCTCCGACCTGGAGTTGGGCGTCTACGACGCGGACGGCGGCATGCTGCACGGCTTTCTGACAGGTCTGGCAGATCGCCTGGAGCCGGGCGGTGAGGGTTGGCTTGTCCTGTCCGACCTGGCGGAACATCTGGGGCTGCGGACCAGGAAGGATTTGCTGGACGCCGTTGGGGCGGCAGGGCTGAGAGTCGTGGACAGGCTCGGCGCCCGACCACGTCATCCCCGGGCGAGGGACCGCACCGACCCCCTGCACGCGGCCCGCGCCGCCGAAGTCACGTCGTTGTGGAGGTTGGCGGCCGCCTGACGGCGTCCTGTTCGCCCTCTGGGCGGGTGAACCGCCCGCGATGGAACAGCAGCGGAGCGCCTTCGTCTTCGCCCGCCCCCAACGCGTCCACCCGCCCTACGACGATCAAGTGGTCACCGCCCGTGTGCACCGCCTGGATCGTGCAGTCGACCCAGGCGGAGGCGCCCGCGAGGCGTGGGGAGCCGGAGACCGGGGACTCGTCGTATGCGACCCCCGCGAACTTGTCCGCCCCGCTCCTTGCGAAGCTCCGGCACAACTCGCCCTGTCCCGCGCTCAGTACGTTGACGCAGAACACCCCCGCGCGGGCGATGAGCGGCCATGTTCTCGACGTACGGCCGACCATGAAGACGACGAGGGGTGGCTCGAGGGAGAGGGCGGAGAAGGACTGGCAGGCGAAGCCGGCGGGGGCGGTCCCGGCTTCGCCCGCCGGTGCCGTGATGACGGTGACGCCGGTTGCGAAGTTGCCCAGTACGCGCCGGAATTCGGCCGGGGAGACCGGGGCCCGCTCGTCCTCGCCGACCGCCCGTAAGGCCGGCCGGGGCAGCGCTTCGACGGGGGGCGTGACCATGACCGCGGGCGCCGTCGTGGGCGACCCGACCGACCTGAGATAACGGACGGCAGCCGCCGCCATTCCCGCTTGTCCCAACATGTGTCCATTGGAACTGACGGCTCGTCAGAAGTGAAGCCCTGGAGGGTCGTCAGCTCCCGCTGTAACGAGGGTTTCTGCGCTCCACGAAGCTCGCCACCCCTTCCCTCGCGTCCGCCGTCGTCATGTTGATCTCCTGGGCGGTGGCCTCGGCGGCGAAGGCGGTGGTGCGGTCGGAGTCGAGGGAGGCGTTGACCAGCTGCTTGGTCAGGGCGAGGGTGCGGGTCGGGCCGGCGGCCAGGCGTTCCGCCCATTCGCGGGCAGTCTTGTGGAGGTCCGCGTCCGGTACGACCCGGTTGGCCAGGCCCATGCGTTCGGCGTCCGGCGCGGTCAGCGCGTCGCCGAAGAACATCAGCTCCTTCGCGCGCTGCGGGCCGATCAGCCGGGGGAGGAGGTAGGCCCCGCCGCCGTCGGGGACCAGGGCCCGGCGTACGAACACCTCGATGAACCGGGCCGACTCCGCCGCCAGGACCAGGTCGCAGGCGAGGGCCAGATGGGCGCCGAGGCCGGCCGCCGTGCCGTTGACGGCGGCGACGACCGGCTTCTCGCAGTCGAGGACGGCGCCGATCAGGCGCTGGGCGCCGAGCCGGATGACCCGGGCCACGTCACCGGCGACCCGTTCCCCGGCGGTGTTCTGCCCTCCGCCCCGCAGGTCCGCGCCGGTGCAGAAGCCGCGGCCCGTTCCGGTGAGGACGACGGCTCGTACGGCGGGGTCCGCGGAGGCGTCGGAAAAAAGTTGGATCAGGCGTTCTCGCTGGTCAGGGGTGATGGCGTTGAGTGCTTCGGGGCGGTTGAGGGTGATCCACGAGACGTGATTGTCAGTGGCGTGCAGTACCAATGACTCAACGGATTTTTCCGGCGTACGGGACTCTTCGGGGGAGGAAGTCATGTGGGGACCGCTCCGTTTTCTACGGTGGCCAGGACGGTCAGTTCAGTGGCTGGTCGGTGTCCGGGCCCGGGCCGGGGCCGCACACCGCCAGCGCGTCCAGCGCCACCGCCCCCTGCCCCCTGGGCAGCACCATCAGCGGGTTGATGTCGAGCTCCGCCAGCTCGTCCCCGAGTTCCAGCGCCATGCGCTGCACCCGCAGGACGACTTCGACGAGCGCGTCCAGGTCGGCCGGGGGGCGCCCCCGGACCCCGTCGAGCAGGGCCCGCCCGCGCAGCTCGGTCAGCATGTCCCGCGCCTGGTCCTCGCCGAAGGGCGGCACGCGTACGGCGGTGTCCCGCAGCACCTCCACGAGGACGCCGCCGAGCCCGACCGTCACCGTCGGCCCGAACAGGTCGTCGTGGGTGACGCCGACGACCATCTCGACTCCCCGCTCGACCATCTGGCACACGAGTACGCCGTCCAGGTCCACGCCCTCGTAGCGGGCGATGTCGGTCAGTTCGCGATAGGCGTCCCGGACCTGGCTGGCCGAGGTCAGCCCGATCTTCACCAGCCCGAGTTCCGTCTTGTGCGCGATCTGGCCGCCCGACGCCTTCATCACCACCGGGTAGCCCACCAGCCCCGCCGCCCGGACGGCCGCCGCCGCGCTGGTCACCAACTGCTCGCGCGGCACCCGGATTCCGTACGCGCGCAGCAGCAGCTTCGCGGCGTGCTCGCTCAGCGCCTGGCCCGGCCGCATCAGCGCGCGCGCCTTGCGGAAACTGGGCGAGGGGGTGCGCGGTGCCTCGTCGAAGGGGGAGCGGTAGGACGCCGTGAAGCGGGCGTGGTCGAGGTGGGCCCGGACCGCCGTCACGCAGTTCGCGAAGGTACGGAAGGTCGCCACCCGGGACGACCCGAGCAGCGTCTCGCGGTAGGCGGACTCCGTGCCGACCGGCGATCCCCAGATCACGCACACCAGCTTGTCCGTCTGCTCGGCGGCGTCCACGAGGTCCTGGGCGAGCTTGTCGCTCATCGGGGGGAAGGGGCCGGTGATGGGG
Source organism: Streptomyces sp. NPDC047042 (assembly GCF_040644035.1). NCBI lineage: Bacteria > Bacillati > Actinomycetota > Actinomycetes > Kitasatosporales > Streptomycetaceae > Streptomyces > Streptomyces sp. NPDC047042. The sequence goes on from NZ_JBEYVP010000010.1 coordinate 199,949, forward strand.
CAGATCAGGACGCCTACGGCCGGGTCGGCGAGGATCGAGTCGATGATCTTCCGGCCGCGCCAGTCGCCGACCGGATGCCCGCCGCTGTCGATCGGGTTGGCCACGTTCAGGTAGTCGGGTATCCACTCATGCAGCTCGGCTTGCTTGCCGGCGGACAGCTGCGGCAGGTGCAGTCCGGCCTCGGTCGCCAGGTCCGCGAAGTGCGCGCCCGTGCCGCCCGAGATCGAATAGACGGCGACCCCGTCGGCGAGCGGACGGCGGGCCCGCGCCAACAGGGCTGAGGTGTCCTGGAGTTGGTCGAGTCCGTCGACGCGGATCACTCCGTACTGCCGCATCGCCGCGTCCACGACCTTGTCGGCGCCGGTCAGTTTGCCGGTGTGGGAGGCGGCCGTGCGGGCGCCGGTCTCGGTGCGGCCCACCTTGACGGCGACGACGGGTACTCCGCGCCGGGCGGCGCGGTCGGCCGCGAGGAGAAAGGAGCGGCCGTCCTTGAGGCCCTCGACGTAGCAGGCGATGGCGCCCACCTCGGGGCGCTCGGAGAAGTAGGAGATGAAGTCGGCGGTCTCCAGATCGGCCTCGTTGCCGGTGGGGGCCCAGTGGGAGAGGCGGATGCCGAGTTCCTGGAGGGCGAAGAGGGGGCGGCCCTGGTGGCCGGACTGGGTGATCAGGGCGATCGCCGGGCCGTCGAGGTCCTCGCGGAAGTTCTCGAAGGCGTTGAGGTTGGTGTTCGGGCCGAGCAGCCGCAGGCCGGAGCGGCGGACGGCGGCGGACAGCCGGGCCTGTGCCTCGGCGCCCGCGTCGCCGGTCTCCGCGAACCCGGAGGCGAAGGCGACGGCGAACTTCACCTTGGCCTCGGCGAGTTGCTCGACCACGGGAAGGGGGTCGGCGACCAGCAGCACGGCGAGATCGACCGGCTCGGGCAGGTCCGCGACGGAAGGGGAGCAGGGGAGGCCGAAGACGGCCTCGCGGGTCGGGTGCACCGGGTGCAGCCGGGCACCGACCCGCTCGGCCCACGCCAGCAACTGCCTGGTGATACCGGTGTTCGGCCGCCCCTCGGCGTCCGAGGCACCGACCACCGCGAGGGACTCGGGCCGGAAGAAGCGGTCGAGATCAGGTACGCCGGCGTACAGCGGCCGGCCACTGACGTCGAGGTCGTCGACGTCGGCGGGCCTGCCGTGCACGACCGGCGAGGGCTGCTCGCCGCAGGCGATGACCCGGGCCCGGCGGGAGGTGGTGGTGGTGAGGGTGCCGTGGGTTGATCCAAGCATCGGTCCACCCGATCCTGTGTGACAGCCAATAAACTGACGCAGTGTCAGGTTACTGAACTGACACTGCGTCAGGAACCGCTGTGCGAGGAACTTCTTACTTCCGGGTGGCGGACTGCTGTCGGGCGATCGTCTTCGCGATGCGTACCGCGTCGATCGCCAGTTCGCGGAACATGCCGCTGATGGGGTTGGTGTAGCCGGTGAAGAAGAGGCCCGGTGCGTTCTTCGGGGAGCGGGGGCCGTGGACGACCGGCTTGCCTTGCGCGTCGAGTACGTCGAGGTGCCCGACGAGGCCTTCCAGGCCGCGGAGGTATCCCGTGGCGGCGATGACCGCATCGGGCTCGAGGTGCTCGCCGTCGGCGAGGACCACCTTTCCGTCCTCGAACTTCTCGACGGAGGCCACGATCTCGACGCGGCCCTCGCGTACGGCGTCGATGAGGCCGACGTCCTGGACGGGGAGGGAGCCTTCGGTCACCCGGGAGTACAGCCCGGTGTCGGGGCGGGGCAGCCCGTGGGCGGACAGGTCGGGCACGCTGACCTTGGCGACCGGCCCGGCGAGCTTGTCGACGAGGCGCACCGGCAGCCGTCGTACGGCGATGCCCGTGAACTGGGCCGCCCAGCCGGCCGTGGACCGCCGCACGATGTGCGGAGTCGTACGGACCGCCAGCCGCACCCGCGAGGCCCCGCCCTCCACCAGGTCGACGGCGATCTCGGCACCGGTGTTGCCGATCCCGACGACGAGGACGTCACGACCGGCGTAGGGCGCGGGGTTGCGGTACTGGGCGGCGTGCAGCAGCTCGCCGCGGTAGGCGTCGCGTCCGGGCCAGTCGGGTATCCGGGGTGTGTGGTTGGTGCCGGTGGCGACGACGACCGCGCTGCCGGTCAGCTCGCGCCCACCGGTGGCGTGCAGCAGCCAGCCGGTGCCGTCGGCGGTCCGCTCGACCCGGGACACCTCGACGCCGGTGACGACTTCGAGCTCGTGGTACTCGGCGTACTTCTCGAGGTAGCGCACCACGTTGTCCCGGGCCACCCATCGCCCGAACGAGCGCGGCATCGCCAGCCCCGGCAGCGAGGACAGCCGTCGGGTGGTGTGCAGATGCAGCCGGTCGTAGTGCCGCCGCCAGGACGACCCGACCCCCTCGCCCCGCTCCAGCACGACGGCCCGAACCCCCTGGGCCCGCAGCGCGTACGCGACGGCGAGACCGCCTGGCCCGCCGCCGATGACGTACACGGGGGCGGCGGAGGACAGGGGCGGTGTCGGTGAGTCGGCCATGTGCCGAGCGTATTCACGCCCTCACCTGTTGGGTCTCGGCCAAGACCGGAATTGGTTGCGGATTGATCACGGCCGTGGGGGAGATGGGTGGGGCCGGTGGGGCAGGAGGCCTGGTTGCGGGGGTGCGGTGAGGGCATACTGGGCTGACGAAGATACCTGACGCATCGTCAGATTCGGGCAGTCGGCAGAGGGGCCGTGGACATGAGCACGGGCAGGGACCGGTTCGACATACCTGAGGTGGACGCTTTCACGCGGCCGTACTGGGACGCGGCGGCCGGCGGGCGGCTGCTTCTGCGGCGCTGTGGGGCATGTGGGCGGGCTCACCACTATCCCCGCGAGTTCTGCCCGTACTGCTGGAGCGAGGACGTCGTGTGGGAGACCGCCAGTGGGCTGGCCACGCTCTACACCTGGTCCGTCGTCCACCGCAACGACCTGCCGCCCTTCGGGGAGCGCACACCGTACGTCGCCGCTGTCGTCGATCTCGACGAGGGGCCCCGGATGATGACCGAGGTGGTGACCGGGGTGGAGGGGAGTGTGGTGGGGGGTGGTGCGGAGGGGGAGTTGCGGGTCGGGATGGGGCTGGAGGTTGCTTTTCGGGAAGGTGTGCCGATTTTCCGTCCCCGAGGTGGGAGTCGTACAGCCGTACGGGTTTCAATGGGCTGATGGCCCCTATCCATGAGCGCTCCCTCACTCACCCCGTCCCCGAGTTTCCCGAGCTGCTCGGTCACGGACTGCGGCTGCGGCAGTGGCGCGCGGACCTGGACACCGACGTCGACGCGTGGCTGCGCGGGCTGACCGACCCGGACTTCAGGCGCTGGAACACCCCCATGAAGCCGGTCACCGATCTCGACAGCGCCCGTGACTCCCTGGGCACCCGCTCCGGGACCGCGGCGGACGGCAGCCGGGTGTCCTTCTGTGTCACCGACATCGTTTCCGGCGCGATACTCGGACACCTGGGCGTCAACGACATCGACCCCTTCACCCGGCTCGCCCGTATCGGCTACTGGGTCCTCCCCGAGGCGCGCGGCAAGCGCGTCGCCACCCGCGCGCTCGCCCTCGGCACCCGCTGGGCCTTCGACAGCCTCGGCCTCAACCGCCTGGAACTGGGCCACGCCATCGGCCACGAGGCTTCCTGCCGCGTCGCCGAACACTGCGGATTCCGGTACGAGGGGACCCTGCGGGGCGCGATGTTCGAGGCGGAACGCCAGGATCTGTTCCGGGACGTCCACCTGCACGGGCGGATCGCCCAGGACCCGGACCCGGTTCAGGAGCTGGACCAGTAACCGGGCCCGCCTACGGCCACAGCAACTCCCTGAGCCAACCCCCAGTGACACCCGAACTCCCCTCCGTACGGCGGTACTTGAGCCGTACGTGGCGGCGCTCGGCGTCTCCCTGGAAGAACTCGGCCTCGTCGGGGCGCAGTCGGTACAGGGTCCAGGTCGGGGCGGGGGCGGCCGGGTCGCGCTGCGCCCGTTCCCAGGCCTCCCGCGAGGTGCGCTCCAACTCGGCCAGTGAGCCCAGTACTTCACTCTGGCGGCCGGTCAGCGCGGCGGCGAGTGCTCCCGTCGAGCGGGCGTGCAGGTCGGCCTGTGCCTCGGGGGAGGGGGCGGACTCGACCGGGCCCCGGAGCCGGATCTGGCGCCCGAGGGCGGGCCAGTAGAAGTGGAGCGCCGCGTAGGGGCGTGCCGCCAGTTGCCGGCCCTTGGCGCTTCCCGAGTGGGAGGCGAAGGACCAGCCGTCGGTGTCCGCGCCGTGCAGCATCACGGTGCGTACGTCGGGCAGGCCGTCCGCGTCCGAGGTGGCCAGGGACATGGTGTGCGGCTCGGGCTGCCCGGCGGCCACCGCCTCCGCGAACCAGGTGGTGAAGAGGGGGAGGGGGGTGGGCGGTGCCTTCTCCGGGTCGAAGCCGGGGAGAGTGGTGATCTCGGGGGACCACACCCGCAGGGTTCGCAGCAGATCGTGGAGATCCGGGTCCGATTCCGGTTCCGGTCGCGCAGAAGTTGGCATGGGGACGAGTATCGGTGACGACGGGCCCAGGAAAAACGTCCAGGCCGACCCGTACGGGCCGGCCTGGACGTCACTACCGGGTTGAGCGGTCGATCAGGTGGATCAGGGGATCAGACGAGGTCGAAGCGGTCCGCGTTCGACACCTTCACCCACGCCTTGACGAAGTCCTTGACGAACTTCTCCTTGGCGTCGTCGCTCGCGTAGACCTCCGCGACCGCGCGCAGCTCGGAGTTGGAGCCGAAGACCAGGTCGGCGCGGGTGCCGGTCCACTTGACCTGGCCCGAGGCGTCGCGGCCCTCGAAGGTGTTCTGGTCCTCGGACGTGGCCGTCCACTCCGTACCCAGCTCCAGCAGGTTGACGAAGAAGTCGTTCGTCAGCACGCCCGGGGTGTCGGTGAAGACGCCGTGCGTGGAGCCGCCGTGGTTGGCGCCGAGTACGCGCAGGCCGCCGACGAGGACGGTCAGCTCGGGGGCGCTCAGGCCCAGCAGGTTCGCCTTGTCGAGCAGCAGGTACTCGGCGGGGAGGCGGTTGCCCTTGCCGAGGTAGTTGCGGAACCCGTCGGCGGTGGGCTCCAGGGCGGCGAAGGACTCGACGTCCGTCTGCTCCTGCGTCGCGTCCACGCGGCCCGGCGTGAAGGGGACCTCGATGTCGAAGCCGGCGTCCTTGGCCGCCTTCTCGATGCCCGTGGCGCCCGCGAGGACGATCACGTCGGCGATCGAGATCTGCTTGCCGCCGGACTGCGCGGCGTTGAAGGACGACTGCACGCCCTCCAGGGTGCGCAGCACCGTGGCGAGCTCGTCCGGGCTGTTGACCTCCCAGCCGGCCTGCGGCTGGAGGCGGATACGGGCACCGTTGGCACCGCCGCGCTTGTCGCTGCTGCGGAAGGACGACGTGGCCGCCCAGGTGGTGGAGACCAGCTGGGAGACCGTGAGGCCGGAGGCGAGGATCTGCGCCTTGAGGGCGGAGACGTCGGCGGCGTCGACGAGCTCGTGCGTGACCGCGGGGAGCGGGTCCTGCCACAGCAGCGTCTCGGTCGGGACCTCGGGGCCGAGGTAGCGGACGACCGGGCCGAGGTCGCGGTGGGTCAGCTTGAACCAGGCGCGGGCGAAGGCGTCCGCGAACTGGTCCGGGTGCTCGTAGAAGCGACGGGAGATCTCCGCGTACGCCGGGTCGAAGCGCAGCGACAGGTCGGTCGTGAGCATCGTCGGGAGCTTCGACTTCGACGGGTCGTGCGCGTCGGGGATGATCGCCTCGGCGTTCTTGGCGACCCACTGGTTGGCGCCGGCCGGGCTCTGCGTCAGCTCGTACTCGTACTCGAACAGGTTCTTGAAGAACCCGTTGCTCCACTGGGTCGGGGTCGCGGTCCAGGTGACCTCGAGGCCACTGGTGATCGCGTCGCCGGCCTTGCCGGAGCCGTAGGTGCTCTTCCAGCCGAAGCCCTGCTGCTCGATCGGGGCGGCCTCGGGGTCGGGGCCGACCGCGTCCGCCGGGCCGGCGCCGTGGGTCTTGCCGAAGGTGTGGCCACCGGCGATGAGGGCGACGGTCTCCTCGTCGTTCATCGCCATGCGGCGGAACGTCTCACGGATGTCGCGGGCCGCGGCGATCGGGTCCGGGTTGCCGTTGGGGCCCTCCGGGTTGACGTAGATGAGACCCATCTGGACGGCGCCGAGGGGGCTCTCCAGGTCACGGTCGCCGGTGTAGCGCTGGTCGTCGAGCCAGGTGGTCTCGGGACCCCAGTACACGTCCTCGTCGGGCTCCCACACGTCGGCGCGGCCGCCGCCGAAGCCGAAGGTCTCGAAGCCCATCGACTCCAGGGCCACGTTGCCCGCGAGGATCATGAGGTCGGCCCAGGACAGGCTCTGGCCGTACTTCTTCTTGACCGGCCACAGCAGACGGCGGGCCTTGTCGAGGTTGCCGTTGTCCGGCCAGCTGTTCAGGGGGGCGAAGCGCTGCTGACCGGCGCCGCCGCCACCGCGGCCGTCGCTGATGCGGTAGGTGCCGGCGCTGTGCCAGGCCATGCGGATCATGAACGGGCCGTAGTGCCCGAAGTCGGCCGGCCACCAGTCCTGCGAGTCGGTCAGCACCGCGGCGATGTCCTGCTTGACGGCAGGGAGGCCGAGGGTCTGGAACGCGGCGGCGTAGTCGAACTCCTCGCCGAGCGGGTTCGAGACGGCGGGGTTCTTCGCGAGGATCTTCAGGTTCAGCTGCTCGGGCCACCACTGGCGGTTGCCGCCGCCCTGGGTCGGGTGCGGGGCGCGCGTGTGCGCGACCGGGCAGCCTCCCGTGCCCTCGGTTTTCGCGTCGGTGACGATCGCGTCGTGGTTCTCAGACATGGGAATCCTTCCGGACGGGCAGATCTCGGTGCTGCTCACAAACTGCGTTCTCAGGAACTGGGGGGTGGGGGGACGCTCGGGCCTGTGGAGGAGGTCACACACGCCGTCACGTCTCTTCTGTCTCCTGCCGCACTGGAGTCGCTTCCTGTCCCTTGGCTCCCTTGGCCATCGCCGTAAGCGATCCTACAATGGACAAGGTCCAAGTCAAGAAGTGTGACAATTCCATATCCTATCGGAACCCGGACGTCCACTGGTAAAATCCGTGTATTCCACCGAACCTGAATAGGTGAACAACATGAGCGACCTGCTGGAGCGACTGCGTGGACGCGGCTGGCGGATGACTTCCCAGCGGCGTGTCGTTGCGGAGGTCCTCGACGGCGAACACGTGCACTACACGGCGGACGAAGTGCACGCGCGTGCGGCGCAGCGGCTCCCGGAGATCTCCCGGGCGACGGTCTACAACACCCTGGGTGAGCTGGTCTCGCTCGGCGAGGTCATAGAGGTCGCCACGGACGGGCGGGCGAAGCGCTACGACCCGAACGCGCACCACCCCCACCACCACCTGGTCTGCTCGAACTGCGGCACGATCAGGGACGTCCACCCCACGGGCGACCCGATGGCGGACCTCCCGGCGGAGGAGCGCTTCGGGTTCACGGTGAGCCAGGTGGAGGTCACTTATCGGGGGCTGTGCGGGGCCTGCGCGTAACGCTCCGCTGGGGGCGCCGGGTGCTGACACGGCCTCGCTGAGCCAGGCCGCGGTGAGTTCTGCCCGGGACCGTGTGCCGGTGCACACCGTGCGGGCGTGGACCCTCAGGAACAGGCCCAGTGCGTCGGCGTTGTTCTCTGGCATGTGCTCGATGCCGTCGGCGACCAGCGCGAGCGGCATCCGGCCGGCCGCCGCAGGCAGCGCGTGGGAGAACGCGGACAGCTCGGCGCCGCCGCCCGCCCGCGCCGCGCCCCGCAGCCGCGCCCGGTGGGCCGTGTGGGCAGAGGGAGCAGACAGCCGTCGGGGTCAGTGAGCATCAGGCCGCACCCGGCGACGGCGATCGCGTCGGCGGTGTCCTCGTCCTCCTCCTCGTCGTCCTCCTCGGCGTCTTTGTCCTTCCAACCGAGCCGCACCACCGCGGCACCGTCGTCCGGCGCCGTGCGCCGCGCCTGCTCCCGTACGGCTGTCCTGCCGTCCCGGCCACGGAGGTGACCGGGAGGACGCGCGCCGGACAGCGTCCGACGCCTCTTCGTTCCCTCTGCCTGGAGTGAGAAATTCCGCTACCGGCAGATCGGGCGAAAGCGCCCTGGTCGGCTCGAGTGGGGGTGGCCCGGCCGCTCATAATGTCCCGCGCTCAGACGAAGTCAGGTGTGTCGGGGCGTAGTTGAGGACGGCTGTACCCACGGTGGACGGACGTCCTTCGCCAGTCTCCGAAGCAAGGGATGGATCGCACAGTGGTCGCGTGGACGGAAACCGATGATCTGGTCCGCTGGGGTGTACCGGCCCGAATGGACCGCACCGACCGCCGTCTGCTCGGCCGTGCGCGCGAGTCGGAGCAGATCCTCGACCTCCTGAGCGTCCCCGGCGCTCCGCGACCGGTCCTCTTACGCGGCGAACCCGGCGTCGGCCGCAGCGCGTTCCTGCACGCCACCGGTGAGCGGCTGCGTGCACAGGGAACCCCCGTGCACGCGGTGGACTGCGTGCACGGCGACAGCGACCGGCCCCTGCTGCTGGTGCTGCGACTGGTCATGGCGGTGGAGAAACGCCGGCCGCACGCGGAACACCAGCCGGCCTCAGGTCCGGTCGCCCGGGCTCTGGCGGCCGTCGACCGGGGTGACCGCGCGGCCATGGAGACACTTCTGCGCGCGACGCTCGCCCGCTGCGCACCGATGACCGTCCTGGTCGACGATGCCCAGAACGCCGACCCCGACTCCCTGGCCGTACTCGGCCGTATCGACGTCCCAGGGATCGGGCTGGTGGTGTCCTACGCGGGCGGCGCGGAAGCGGCCACCGGTGTCGAGGCGGCGCGCACGGTCGTCCTGCGTCCGCTGGAGGCGCGGGACATCGCCACGCTGGTGGAGCGGCGGTTGGGGGCGAAAGCGGACTCCGACCTGGCCGGGCGGGTGGCCGAGTTGACGCGCGGCGTCCCGGCGGCGATCGAGGCCCTGCTCACTGGCTGGACCGATCGGGGCGCGATCCGCGTCGCCGACGGTCATGCCTTCGTACCCGCGCGAACGGTGATACCGGTGCTGCCCGGGGACGACCGGTTCGTCAGGGTTGTGGACCGGCTCGGCGAGCCCGCGCGCGCGGTGGCCGCCGCCCTGAGTGTCCTGGGACCGCTCGGCCGGCCGGCCCTTCGCCTGGCCGCCGCCTGGTCCGGCCTGTCCACCGACGCCGTGTCCGACGGTGTGCGCTGCCTGGCCGAGGCAGGCGTCATCGACGCGGGCTTCAGCGAGGTGCTGTCCGCAGCGGCCGCGGTGCGGGGTTGCCCGTTCCGTCTCCCGCTGACCGCGCACACGGTACGGGAGCGGCTGAGCCCGGTGGACCGCGCCCGGCTGTCCGCCATGGCGGTGGAGGTCCTCTGGGAGGACGCGAACTCGGAGCGTGCGGTATCCGTGCTTCCCTCGACGCCGGATCATCCTGACGAGACGGGCGCTCTGGCCTACCGGGCGGACCGGATCGCGGACGCGGGCAGCCTGGTGGACCGGGAGCGTGCGGTGGCCGAACTGACCTCTGTCGCCCATCGGATGAGGCCCGGCCCCGACGTCGGGAGAGCTTTGCGGTGGCTGCGGGTCGCCCGTGACCTGGCCGAGCGCGCCGATGTCCGTGATCTTGTCCTCCAGCAGTACGGGGCGACCGCCTACCTGGCCTGTGACCACTCCGCAGGGAGGGGCGCCGGGGAATCCCTGCTGCGCGATCCCGGCCCGGGGCTGAGCGACCTCGACCTGCAGGAGGCGGCCTGCCTGGTCGTGGTGGTCACCGCCAACCAGCGTGACTGGACAACGATGTCACGGCTCGCCACCGCCTACTGGTGGGACGGACTGCCGGTGCCCGTCCTGGCCAAGGTCACCGGACGGGCCCTGGCTCTGTTGCATCTCTCGCGTTGGCGGGAGGCGGCGGAACTGCTCCAGGAGACCGAGCCGGTGTGGAACACCGGCCCGGGCGCCCGCTCGGCGCCCGCCCGGTTCAAGGCCACGGCCGATCTGGCAAGGGGCCGGCCAGAACCCCACCGGCACGAACCGGCCATGCCTGACGCCCCCGAGTTTCCCCGGTGCAAGGTGTACTCGCCGGAGGGCGACAGGTTCGACGCACTGCTCACCACCTACGACCTTCGCGCGGCCGGCACCCTGCTGGAGACCCTGGGCCTGACCGCGCACACGCTCCCGCCGCTCGCCCGGTTCCTCTTCGACCACTGCGCGGGCCGGTGGGACCAGGCACTGGAAGTCGCCCGTCGGCTGCTGGCCAACGCCGAGTTCCGGTCCACCCCGGTACTGGACAGCTCTCTGCTCCCCGCGCGGACGGCGGGCATCCTCGCCGCCCGGGGCCGCCTCGCCACCGCCCTCCAGCTGGTCGCGGACATGCGTGGTCCCGCGGGTGGCCCGCCGCAGTGCGCCCTGGACGCGGCGGAAGCCGAACTGCGCATGACCCTGGGCGACTTGGACGAGGCCGAGAGGACGCTGCGCGGCGGGCTCGCCACGGCGCGGAAGCACGAGCAGGTCCACGGCACGGAAGAGCTGTGGGCCTTGCTGGCAGAGGTGACGAGCCGGGCGGGACACATCGGCGAGGCGACGGCGGCCCTGGACCACCTGACACGGATCGCGACCCGGACGAGCACCGACCGGGCCCAGCTGCTGCGGCTGCTGGCCTCGGCCCGTGTCCTGCGGGCGGACGCCCCCGACACCGCCCGCGACAACCTGCGCGAGGCGGTGAGGCTCGCCCGCGCCCGCGGCCTGCCTTTTGAAACGGCGACCACCCTGCTCACGGCCGCCACCGCGGAGGCCGTCCCGGCCACGCTGCTGCACGAGGCGTACGAACTGTTCGGCACCACCGACGCCACCCTCTGGCGCCACCACACCAGAACCGCCCTGCGCGCGGCCCGGCTCCCCGTCCCCGGCCGCGCGCAGACCACCGCCGAGAACGACCGCCTGCTGGCCACCCTCATCGCCGAAGGATTCACCAACCAACAGATCGCGGACGTTCTCCGGGTCAACGCGGACGCCGTCGCCCAGCGGCTGTCGCGCCTGTTCGCCCGGACCGGCCTGCGCTCGCGCACCGACGTGGTCACCGCCGTCCTCACCCGCGCCCTCTGACACCCGGACCGGCTCGCGTCAGTTTTCCCTGTGCTTAGCCGGCGAGGCGTCCGCGCACCGGAAACAGCTGATCACCCGTGCCAAGCTCATAACTGTCGGCAGCCACCGACGGGGGGCGTAAAAAGTTCCGCGAGCGGTTTTTGTGCGTCCTTTCGTAGGCTGTTTGCAAAATACAGAACTATTCCAATTGAAGGAGGTAACCAAAATGGAGAACGTCATCACCGTCGAGCAGGACGCTCTGGTCGAGGTCGAGGAGATCGAGTCGTACGAGCCGATGCTCCTCCAGGGCCCCGCGTACGACTAATCAGGGTCCCGTGCCGGGCGCCGGGGATTCTTTCCCCGGCGCCCGGACGCACTTTATTCGCCGGAATTTCCTTCAGGGGTGATCATGTCTGTGCAAGCGAGTGAGTTCATGCGGCTGATGCCCCGGCCTGGCGCGACCGGCCGGTGGATCGCCGACGACCTGCTGAACAGACGGTCCTTCGGCCTGGGTGCGATGGAGGCGTCGGTGCTCGTACTGGCGAGCCGGCCGCAGGAGCGGGCGCTGTTGGTCAAGGAGGCGTCCGCCGAACTCGGATTGTCGCCCGAGCGCGCCGAAGCGGTCGTCTCGGCCATGGAGAAGACCGGTCTCATCATCACCGAGGAATCCCGTGCGGATTCTCGTTATCAATGGGCTGCGGAGACCTTCCGGCGCTGGGAAAGCAAAGGCTGGCGCATGGCGGCGGAATATCATGTCGCCGCGCACGACTTCCCCGGGGTCGACTACAGCAAGGGCTACGGAGTCGACCGCGAGCGAATTCACCGGTACCGGTCCGAGATGCCGGACGACGACCGTTTTAAACCGCAGGCTTCGGACGAACTGATACCGCTGCCGCCGCTCACCCCGGAATTGGCGCCCATGGCGGTCGGTACGGACGTCGGCCGGACGCATGCCCTCGGCAAAGAGGAACTGCTGGCCCTCGCCGCCCTCGCGCTGGGGGTCGTGGACACGGTCGAGAGCCGCGCGTCCGCCGACTACCTCACCCGCACCAGCCCGTCCGGTGGCCGGCGTCACCCCACCGAGGGCTACCTCGCGGTCCTCGACGTCGCCGGCGTGGAACCCGGCTGGTACCACGTGCACGGCGGTCTGCACGCCCTCGTCAAACTGCCCGTGCCCGCGCCCGATCCGGACTCCCCCCGGTTCCGCGAGGTCTTCCGGGCCAGCACCACCCGGACCGCGTTCGACGTGCGCTGCCTGCTGGTTCTGACCTCGGTCTTCCGCCGCAACATGTGGCGCTACCGCGAGCCCCGCACCTTCCGCAGCATCCACATGGACGTCGGCCACATCGCGTCCACCGTCACGCAGCTGGCCGAGGGTTTCGGGGTGCCCGTGTTCCCCGCGTACGGCGACCTGGAGTCAGGGGTGGAGGCCATGCTCGGGATCGACGGGCTGGAAGAGGGCGTGATCGCCACGGTCGCCCTGGGCTGACGCCCCCTCGTCACCGAGGCCGACACCACCCCGAAAGGAAATCCGCGTCGTGACCACCACGCCTGCCGCCCCCACCCCTTCGTCCGCCGAGTCAGCCGAGTCCGCCGAGTCGGCCGAGTCCGCCAAACCCGCCATCCCCCCGCTCCTCCGTATCGGCGGCGGGCTCAGCCCTCGTGACGGCCTGCATGTCCAGGAGCTCGCGAGCAGACGGCGCTCCTACGTCGACCGGCGCACCCTGGCCCGTACGGTCGCCGAAGGAGCCCCACCGGACGAGGCCGGGGCCCTGGCATCCTGGATGACCGACTGCGCGGCCGCCGACCAGCCCGATGGCCGGCTGGTCGAGTTCTGGCACAGCCGTAAGTGGCGGCCCTCCCTCGAGTACCACCTCGTCTCGCGCGATCTGCCGTACTCCGACTCCGGGCCCGACGCCATGGCCGCCCGCCGACGACTGCTCACCGAATACGGCGGTGCGGCCGCCCTCCCGCCCCGGATCCGCCCGGACGGCGGCCGTCGCGTGCCGCTGCCGGAACCGGTCCCGGGCGACACCGACCGGGCCCTCGGCGCGGCGCTGCTGTCCCGCCGCTCGGTACGCAGCTACCTGCCCCGCCCCACCCCGGCCGGCGCCCTCTCCCACATTCTGCGCACCAGCCTGGCGAAGGTCGCCGAGAACCAGCGGCGGCGCGGCGAGGAGGACCCGCGGGACCTGCTGCGCTCCTTCGGCACGGCCTTCGACTTCTACGTCCTGACGTACAACGTGGAGGGGCTGGACCAGGCCGCCTGGCTGCTGGACCTCGAAGCCCTCGACGCGCCCGGGGCCGACGCCGACGCGCAGCTGATCGAGATCCGGCCGGGCGACCACCGGCCGGCGATGCGGGACGTCTTCTACGGCTCGCCCTGGCCGCTCACCGCCGCCTGGACGCTGGTCATGGTGGCTGACTTCGAGCAGTACCAGTTCCGCTACCGGCACGAACGCGCCCTGCGCAACCTGTACATCGAGGCGGGGCACCTGGCCCAGAAGCTGCTGCTGCTCGCCGACACGCACGGCCTGGGCACCCTGGTCACACCGGCCGTACGGGACGGCCTGATCCAGGACCTGCTCTGCCTCGACCCGGTGCGCCAGGCCACCGTGTACACCCTGACCATGGGCCCCGATCCGCGCCGCGGCTCCGGGCGCCCGGGCTCCGGCTCCGGCGACTGACGGAGAGTCACATGACCGCCCTGCCCACCGCCCCCCGCTCCTCCTGGGTACGCGAGCAGGCCCGCCCCCTGCTGGAGCTGGCGCTGCCCGCCGTGCTGGCCGCGTCCGTCGCGCGGGCCGGTGACGTCATCAGCCTCGCGCTGACCGGTCACTACGACTCGGCCGCGCTGGCCGGTGTCGCCGGGGCGATCGTCGTCGTGGAGCTGGCCCTCGGCGTACTGCTGGCCGGGGTGACGGGCTATCAGGTGAGCTGTGCCCACCACCTCGGCGGCGGCGACCGGGCCGCGGCCGTACGGGCCCTGCACGCGGCCCTGCGGCCGGTCGGAGTCGCCGCCGTGGTCGTGGCCTGCGCTCTGATCCTCACCGCTCGGCCGCTGGTTTCCCTCACCCTCCACGACCCGGTGGCCGTCACGGCGGGTGTCGCCTATCTGCGCGCGCGGGCCCTCAGCCTTCCCCTCGCCGTACTGTCCGCGCTGAACACCATCACCCTCCAGTCCGCCAAGCGGACCCGCCTCACCCTCCTCACCAACTGCGTCACCGTACCCGTCAACCTGCTCGCGAGCTGGCTGCTGACCTACGGCATCGGCCCGTTCCCCCGCCTGGGCGCCGCCGGAAACGGCCTCGGCATCACCCTCGCCCTCCTCTGCGCCAACGTCCTCCAGCTCGTCCTGCTCCGCCGCGCCGGGCTGTGGGACTGGCTCGGCACCCTGCGTACGACCCGCTGGGACCCGGTCGAGGCACGCGGCTCCTGGCAGTTGGCCTGGCCCGCGATGGTGTCCATGACCGTCGACTACCTTGCCTCCTTCGCCTTCTTCGCCGCGATCGGCCTCCTGTCGGTCACCGACCTGGCCGCCTCCCGGGTGGTGTTCCAGCTCGTCCTGCTGATCTTCATGCTGTCCAACTCCTTCTCGGCCGCGGCGGGAGTGCTGATGTCCCGGGCGGCGGGTGGCGAAGAGGCGGCAGGCGTGCCTCGGTCAGCGGCGATCCGTGACCCCTGGCGTGCCAACCGGATTCTGGTCGCCGGGGCGCTCACCCTCGCCGGTTGCGTCCTGGCCGTCACCGCCCGCCCCGTGCTGTGGCTGTTCACGGGCGACCCGGCCGTCGTCTCCGCCGCCGTGGGCGGCACCCTGCTGGTCGCGGTGAGCCTGCCGCTGGTCGCGCTGACCGTGAGCAACACGGCGGCCCTGCGCGCGCTGCGCGACACCCGCTCCGACATGGTGGCCAACACCGTCGCCTCCTGGGCCGTCCAACTGCCGCTCGCCTGGCTGGCTGTGCGCGCCGGCTGGGGACTGACCGGAGCGTTCACGGGCGTGGCCGGCTACTGGCTGGTCCGGGCCGCTCTCACCGAACGCGCGGCCCGTCGCGCCCTGGCGGCCGCCGCGTGAGCGCCCCCGTACTGTCCCCGGACGGCACGTCGGTGGCGTACGCCGACGCGGACGGTCTGGTGACGGTGACGCACACGGCCACCCGCACTGTCCGCCCCGTCCTGGGTGTTCCGCCGGGTGCCGTCCACTCCCTGGCCTGGTCCCCCAACGGCACCCATCTGCTCCTGATCACAGAGACCTCCGGCCGCGAGCACTTCACACTGCACGGCCTCCGTCTCTCCGGCACGCCGCTCCCGCCGCGCCCGCTCTCCCCGGACGGCACCGTGCAGGTGCGTGGCCTGTGGACCGCACCGGCCCGCCCGCACGGTGTGGTCACGGCCGTTCGACGGCGTGGAGAGCGGGGGCTGCACCCGTGGTACGTCCCACTGGGCGGCCCGGACGAAGCGGAGGACCCGCACGGCGCCGGACGGCGCGTCGCCGTCTGCCCCGACGGCACCCGCGACTGGGCCTTCGACAGCGAACTGGCCTGTCGGGCCTGCCTGGTGGGACACCCTGACGGCACCCTGAGCCTGCTCGCCACGGACGACGGCCACGACTGGCGACCGCTGACCACGTTCCCTCTCGAGGACGCGCCGGACACCCGACTGCTCGGCGTCCACCCGTCGTCCGGCGAGGTGCTGCTGCTCACCGCGTACCGGGCCGACGCGGTCCGGGTCGCCGCCGTCCACCCCGGCGACGGTCGTCTGCGCACCCTGCTCGCCGCGCCCCCGTACGACGTCGCCACGGCATGGCTCGCCCCCGACGGCACCGCCCAGGCCACCCTCCACCACGCTGCCCGCCGCCACTACACCTGCGCCGATCCCGCCTACCGTCGCGACCTGGACACCGCTGCCGCCCTCGACACCGGCGACCTCGAACTCCTCGGCCGCGACCTCGCCGACCGCCACTGGCTGCTCGCCTTCCACCACCCCGACCGCCCGCCCCGCCACCACGTCTACGACCGCCGGCGCGCCACAGCCACCCCGCTGACCCGGCACACCCCACTGGACCCCACCTCCGCGCGGACCACCTCCGCGCGGACCGGCGGCATCCGGTCCGAACACCTTCCTCTCACCGCCTCCGACGGCCTCCCCCTCACCGCGTACCTCACGTTCCCCGTTCAGCCGCCGGACGCCCTCACCCCTCCTCCCCTGCTCCTCCGTATCCACGGCGGCCCCTGGAGCCACGACGTGTGGCGCCACGACCCCGAGGCCCGTCGGTTCGCCGCCGAAGGCATCGCGGTCCTCCGCCTCAACTACCGCGGCTCCAGCGGTTACGGCCGTCACTTCCGCGACCTCGGTGACGCCGAGTGGGGCGGCCGTATGCAGCAGGACCTCTACGACGCGGTGGACGACATGGTCGCCCGAGGCCTCGGGGACCCCGATCGCATCGCCGCCTACGGAGGCTCCTACGGCGGTTACGCCGCTCTCCTCGCCCTCACGGACCCCCGCTTCCGTTGTGCGGTCGCCGTGAACCCCCTCGTCGACCTCGCCTCCGACACCTGGGCCGACTCCCCGTACTGGCGGCGCATGCGCCCTCTGTGGGACAAGCAGATCGGCTGGTCCCGTCTGTCCCGGGACGAGCTCCGACGACGTTCCCCGCTCCACCGCGTCGACACGATGACCGGCCCGGCCCTCGTCGTCCGGGGTGCGAACGACCCCCGCATCGACGCGGCGGGCATCGAGGACTTCGTACGGCTACGGCGTGCCGTCGGCGGCGAGGTGGACGAACTGGTGCTGCCGAACGACGGCCACGCCGTGCGCAGCGGCCCCGGCAAGCGGGCCTTCCAGCAGGCGCTCTCGTCCTTCCTGACCCAACACCTCGGCATCGTCCCCGCAGGCCCGTGATCGCCTTCTGAACAGCCCGGGACCAGCTTCGGCTCATGAGATGAACCGCTGACGGCTTCCCACGGGCGCCGGCTCACCCCCGGCCCAGCACCACCGTCCCGGAGGAGCAGAACCAGCCCCCGGTGCCCGACGCCACCGCCAGCTCCGGCAGCCCTCCCGCGGCCGTACGGACCTGCCGCGCACCCCCGTCCCCGCGCAACTGCCGTACCGCCTCCACCAGCAGGAACAGCCCCCGCATTCCCGGGTGTTGGGCGGACAGCCCGCCCCCGTCCGTGTTCACCGGCAGCTCGCCGCCCGCCACCTGCAGGCGGCCCTTCGCGGCGTCCACGAACTCCCCGCCCTCGCCCTTCGCGCAGAAGCCGAGGTCCTCCAGCGTCACCAGGGTCATATAGGTGAACGCGTCGTAGATCTCCGCGAAGTCGATCTCGTCGGGCCGGACTCCCGCCCGCTCGAAGGCGATCCGTCCGCTCACCGCCGCCGGGGAGACCGTGAAGTCGGCCCACTCCGACATGCTCACGTGCGAGACGTGCTCGCCCGTCCCGAGGATCCACACCGGGCGCGTACGGCAGTCCCGTACGTACTCCTCGGCCGCCAGCAGTACCGCCGCGCCCCCGTCGGAGCGCAGACAGCAGTGGAGCTTGGTGAAGGGGTCCGCGATCATCGGACCGTCGAGCACCTCGTCGACGGTGATCGGCGTGCGGAACATCGCCTCCGGGTTCAGTGCCGCGTTCGCCCTCGCCTGGACCGCCACCGACGCCAACTGCTCGATCGTCGTGCCGTATTGATGCATGTGGCGGCGGGCGGCCATCGCGTACTTGGCGATGAGCGTGTGGCCGTACGGGACCTCGAACTGCAAGGGGCCGCGCGCGCCGAAGGAGAGGTTCCCGGTCCGACGGCCCGCCTTGACGTCGGCGCGGGCCGTGGAGCCGTAGACGAGGAGTACGGCGTTGGCGTGGCCCGCCGCTATCGCGTCCGCCGCGTGCGCGGCCATGACCTCCCAGGTCGAACCACCGACCGAGGTGGAGTCGACCCAGGTGGGGCGCAGGCCCAGGTATTCGGCCACCTCGGCGGGGGCCAGCGTGCCGAGACCCGCGGACGCGAAACCGTCCACCACCTCCCGGCCGAGCCCCGCGTCCGCGAGCGCCCGCCGGGCGGCCTGCGCGTGCAGCGCGTACGGGGTGACGTCGTCCACCCGGCCGCAGTCCGACAGGGACACTCCGACGATCGCGACCTTCCGGCTCACCATGAATCTGACGGTATATCAGTTGGAGCCCTGTGCGGCAGGGTGCGTCCGCCCTAATATGACGAACCGTCAGATCCCGCTGGACGGGCGCCGCGGACGCCCAGGAGGGGCAGGCCATGGACACCCGTTTCACCCCCGAGCAGGACCACATCCGCCGTACCCTCCGCGAACTGCTCCGCAAGCGGTGCTCGCCCGGTGACGTACGGGCCGCCGTCGACACCCCGGCCGGGTACGACCCCGCGCTCTGGGCGGCCCTCGCCGCGGACCTCGGCCTGCCGGGGCTCGCCCTGCCCGAGGCGTACGGCGGGGTCGGCGACACGTCGGCCACCGAACTCGCCCTTGCCGCAGAGGAGTTGGGCCGGGCCCTGGCACCCTCCCCGCTGCTCGCGACCGCCGTACTGGTCGCCCCTCTCGTCACCGTCCTCGGCACCGGCACCCAGCGCGCCGACCTCCTCCCGCGCATCGCCTCCGGCGCCCTGACCGCCGCCCTCGCCGTCCCCGGCACCGACCTGGCCACCGTCCTCTCCCTCACCGGCGAACCCCGCCGCGACTGGGCCGGGGGAGGCCGGGCCGGCGGTGTGCAGGCGGCTCGACGGGCGGACGGCTGGCGGCTGTACGGGCAGGTCGGGCAGGTCCTCGACGGACACAGCGCCGGGCTCCTGCTCGTCGCCGCGCACGCCGGTGGCTACGCCCGCTCGCGCACCCTCCTCTTCCTCGTCCCCGGCGACGCCCCCGGCCTGGTCCGCACCCGGCAGACCTCGCTGGACGCCACCCGCTCGCAGGCACGGCTCGAACTCCGGGACGTGTCTGCCGAGTTGCTGGGCGACGAGGAGGCCGATGTCGGCGGCGCCCTCGTCCGCGCCGGAGACGCCGTCGCCGCCGTGCTCGCCGCCGAGGCCGTCGGGGCCGCCGACCGGATACTGGAGCTGACCGTCGAACACGCCCAGCGGCGTGAGCAGTTCGGGCGGGCGATCGGCTCCTTCCAGGCCGTCAAGCACCGGCTCGCCGATGTGTACGTCCAGGTCCAGGCCGCCCGTTCGGCCGCCTACTACGCGGCGTGGGCGGCCTCCGGGCAACCAACCGGCCTCGAGGGGGAGCGAGTTGGCGGGCTTGCTCTCGCCCAGGCCCTCGAGTCCCTGCGTACCGCCGCCGCCGAGGGCATCCAGCTGCACGGTGGCATCGGTTTCACCTGGGAGCACGAGGCGCAGTTGTACTTCAAGCGCGCCGCCGGCGACGAGCTGCTGTTCGGGCCGGTGCACCGGCTTCGTGCGCACGCAGCCGAGGCCGCGCGGCTCTTCGACACCGGAGAGGTGGCGGTCTGATGCCCGTGACAGCGGCGAGAGTCGTGAAGGCGGTCCAGAAGGTGTCCTCGGCCCCGGCCTTCGCGCGGATCGCCCCGCACGTCGTGCCCGCGCTCGACCGGGCCGTACACCGGCTGACCAGGGGAAAGGTGCTGCTCAGCGCCCAACTGCTGCCCGGGGTCGTACTGACGGTGCGCGGGGCGAAGAGCGGGCAGCCGAGGCATACTCCGCTCGCCTGTATGCCGGAGGGTGCGGAAGGGGCGGAGGGCGCGGGCAGCGGGAGCGAGGGCAGCGGGAGCGGGGGCAGTTGGCTGCTCATCGGGTCCAACTTCGGGCGTACCGGCCATCCCGCCTGGACCGCCAACCTCCTCGCCCATCCGGACGCCGAGGTCAGCTGGAAAGGGGAGGACATCCCGGTCAGGGCCCGGCTGCTGGCGGGCGAGGAGCGGGAGGCCGCCTGGAAGGCACTGCTCGCGTTCTGGCCGCCGTACGCGACGTATCAGGCGCGGGTCGAGCGGGAGATACGGATCTTCCGGATCGTACGGCGATGAGCGCGTGCCGAACCGGTCGCCGATGCGCGACAGGCGGTGGCTCACCTTGGTGAACCACCGCCTGTGTGACAGGACTTGGGCCTGGGTGGGCCCACCGGACCTGGGATAAAAGGGGCTCGGGCTATTTCGTCGGCTTCCTGCCGGTCACGCCCAGGTGGACCAACAGGGCCAGGTTCGGCTTCAGTTCGGCCTGTTTGACGCCCCAGGTCTGGAAGCCCCGCTGGTGGGAGGCCACCGCCGCGAGCATCGCGACGAGGGAGCCGGCCATCGCGGCGGGGTTGACGTCCTTGTCGACCTTGCCCTTGGCCTGTAGCTCGGTGACCGTGTCCGTAAGGGAGTTGTTCACGGAGTTGAGGATCTTCATGCGGATCTTGTAGAACCGCTTGTCGCCCTCGGCGGCGCCCAGATCGACGACCCGGAGGATCGCGTCGTTCCTGCGCCAGAACTCCAGGAACCCGTCGACGAGTTCCTGGGCGGTCTGCCAGCCGGCCTTGCCGACCCATGACCGGTCCGCGAGCAACTGGGTCAACCCCGCGCCCTCGGTGGCCATTTGCTCGGCGATCTCCAGGACGGCGCCTTCGACGTCCGGGAAGTACTGGTAGAAGGTGGCGGGCGAAGTCCCCGCCTTCCGGGCGACATCGATGACTTTGACGTCCCGGTAAGGGGAGGAGCTGAGCATCTCGCTGAGGCAGTCGAGGAGCTTCTGCCGGGTCGCCTGCCCACGCCGACCGGCCACGCGGCCGTCGACGGTACGCACTTGTCCTGTCATGCCGTCAGCTTACCGAGGGGTGATCGGAGCGCGATTCGGCCGACTGCAAATGGGGTGCGGGGGAGAAGACGGGGAGGTGAGAGGCGTACAGGAGGGCGGTGAGGGGAGCCTGTGGCTTGTCGCGTGTCCGGATCGGGCGGCTGCTCTGCGGGATGCGTGAAGGACCGTTAGCTTGACGGTATGGCCGAAAACAGGGCATCCGCCCGCACAGAGGGCGTCCCGTGCTGGCTGGACGCCCAGCTGCCTGACGTCGACGCGGGCAAGCGCTTCTACGGTGAGCTCTTCGGGTGGTCCTTCCAGGAGAAGGACGGCCTGACCCAGGCCCTGTGCGACGGCGAACCCGTCGCCTCTCTCGCCCACAAGGCCGACGGCCGTATGCCCACCGTCTGGACGGTGTACTTCGCCACGCCCCACGTCCATGCCCTCGTCGCCCGGATCCACGAGGCCGGGGGGCAGGTGATCACCGCGCCGGTTCCGGTCGGCGAACTGGGCACGATGGCGCTGGCCACCGACCCCGAGGGGGCCGTGTTCGGCCTCTGGCAGGCCGGTGAGCATCCCGGATTCGGCCGCCGTCACGTGCCCGGCACCTTCGCCTGGGCCGAGCTGTACGCCCGGGACACGGCCGTCGCCAACGCCTTCTACGGCAACCTCTTCCACGAGGCGCTCTTCGGCCCGGACGCGGTCCCCGACTTCGGGCGGGCCGCCGTCGAGGAGGTTTTCCCGGCCGAGATGCCGCCGCATTTCCTGGTCCATTTCGCCGTGACGGACATGGACACGGCGCTCGGAACGGTGAACCGGATCGGCGGCCGTGTCCAGGTACCGCCCTTCGACACTTCGTACGGGAATGTGGCGGTCGTCACGGACAATCAGGGAGCGTCCTTCGCACTCCTCCGAAAATGAGCCGCTGGGAGCGGGTGCGGGCAGGCGTACGCCGGTGTCAGAGGCCCGGCGTGAGGTGTGGTTTGCCCGGGGTTATGGGGAGACACCCCGTTCCGGACCCGAGTTCGCAACCTGTGCTCCGGCCAGGAACAATCGGGGTGCGTGCCGCCAACGCGGTGGCGGTGGTGAGACGCTGCACGAGGTCGCGTACATATGTGGGTGACGCGGCTCGTACGGGGAGGTGGCAGGCAAGTGGTGGATCAGCTGACGCAGCACGATCCGCGGCGGATCGGGCCGTTCGAGGTGCTGGGACGGCTGGGTGCCGGCGGCATGGGGCTGGTCTATCTCGCGCGCTCGGCCTCGGGCCGTCGCGTGGCGATCAAGACGGTCCGTACGGAGCTCGCCGAGGACCAGCTGTTCCGGGTCCGCTTCACCCGTGAGGTCGAGGCGGCGCGGGCCGTCTCCGGGTTCTACACGGCCGCCGTCGTCGACGCCGATCCGCGTGCCGCCGTACCGTGGCTGGCCACCGCGTATGTGCCCGCGCCCTCCCTCGAGGAGATCGTCAACGAGTGCGGGCCGATGCCGGCGCAGGCGGTGCGCTGGTTCGCGGCGGGGGTCGCGGAGGCGCTGCAGTCCATCCACGGCGCGGGGCTCGTCCACCGCGACCTCAAGCCGTCCAACGTGCTGGTGGTCGAGGACGGCCCCCGGGTCATCGACTTCGGTATCGCGTCCGGCGTCTCGAACACGCGTTTGACGATGACGAACGTCGCCGTCGGTACGCCCGCCTACATGTCCCCCGAGCAGGCGAAGGACTCGCGCAGCGTCACCGGCGCCAGCGACGTGTTCTCGCTCGGCTCCATGCTGGTCTTCGCCGCCACCGGACACGCCCCCTTCCACGGCGCGAACCCGGTGGAGACGGTCTTCATGCTCCTGCGGGAGGGCCCGGACCTCGAAGGGCTCCCGGACGAACTCCGGCCGCTCATCGAATCCTGTATGCAGATGGAGCCGACCAACCGCCCCAACCCAGCCGACCTCCAGGCGCAGCTGGCCCCCCATCTGTTCGGCTCCGGCTCCGACGACAGCGGTACGGCGTCCGCGTGGCTGCCCGAGCGGGCGGTGACCCTCATCGAGCAGCGCCGGGGCGGCCGTCCGGCGCCGCAGTCGTCCGGCGGACGCGGTGGAGGTGGCGGCGGACGGCCGGCGATCCCGCCGCCCCCGTCCCACGACCCGGCGCCGGGCTTCGGCCGCGGTCCGGTGTCGGGGGTGCCCGGTCTCCCGCCCGGCCCCATGCCGTCCGCCCTGCCGACCGGAGCGCCCGACACCGGCCCCGTACGGCTGGCCGGCGCGCCCGTGCCCATCGGCCCCGGTCCGCGCGTCGCCGACGCCCGCGCCGCCGCCGTACAGGCGCCGCCGCCCGAGGCCGGCCTCGTGGCCTCCTGGTCGCGGCCCCGGCCCGGTGTCAACGGCGCCGACCCGAACCCCCTGCCGGTCGCCCCGCCGCTGCCCCCGGAGTCCCCGGCGGGTTGGCGACCCTGGCGTTTCCGCATGTCGAACGACGTCTGGGGCAAACCGGCCGTCGCCGGTGACCTCGTGTACGTCACCTCCTTCGAGGTGCACGCGCTGGACGTGATGACGGGCCGCCGCCGCTTCAAGACGAGGGACGTCGCCTGGTCGATGGCGGTCGCGGACGGCCGTATCCACGCCTCCGACGGCCCGACCCTCTTCGCCCTCGACGCCCGCGAGGGCACCGACCTGTGGCGCCTGTCCACCGACGCCTGGGTGTACTCCCTGAAGGCCGACCGGGGCATCGTCGTCACCGGCACGCGCGGCGGCGGCGTCCAGGGCTGGGACGCGGCCACCGGCCAGAAGCTGTGGGAGCACACCGGCGCCCAGACCGACTTCGAGTCCCCGGAGGCCGGCCCCCACGTCCACGAGGGCACGGTCTTCCTGTGGCAGGACGCCCGCCTGCGCGCCCTGGACGCCCGTACGGGTGACGAGCGCTGGTCCTACCCGATCGGCGACGCCACCTCCTGCGGCGGCGTCCCGGTACGGCTGACGCCGGGTCCCGACGGCCAGGTGTACGTCTCGGCGGGCACCCGCGTCCTGGCGATCGACGTCGCCGGGGGCCATGTCCGCTGGCACTTCGAGGCCCCGGCGGTCTTCCTCTCCCCGCCCACCTTCGCGCCCGGCCCGGCGGTCACCGGCGGCGGGATCTACCTCGCCGACTACCTCGGCACGGTGTACGCCCTCGACGCGGCGGACGGCCGCGACAGATGGCGGATCGCGACGGAGTCGCGGGCCTCGATCGAGCCGGTGCTGGTCGCGGCCGGGCATGTGCACGTCGGCAGCGGCAAGGGTCTTTACACGCTCGACGCGGTCACCGGTACCCCCAAATGGCGGTTCCAGGCGGGCGGGGACATCGTGGGCGCGCCGGCGGTGGCCGAGGGGCGCATTCACTTCGGGTCCACGGACCATCTCCTGTACACGCTGAAGGCCGACGACGGTCGCCTGAGATGGAAGCTGGCGACGGGTGGGGAGATCACCGGGGCGCCGGTGGTCAAGGATGGCGTGGTGTATGCGTGCAGCAAGGATCGGTGCGTGTACGCCTTGGATGCGGAGAAGGGGACGGGGACGGCTCGGAACGGGTGAGGCCCGCTCCGCGCCGTTCCCGGGGGTGTTGGGGGTTGTGGTGGTGGGTGCGGGGCGGTGGGGGCTTGTCGCGCAGTTCCCCGCGCCCCTACGGGCTGCCCCTGCGGGGCGCCCGCATCCGTCGGTTCCAGGGCACTGAAACCGGTGTGAAACCGCGCTGAATGTGGGGTGCCGCACGCTCTGTGGCATGAACTCGACGACATCGCACTCACCACTTGCCATCGCGGCCGACGGGCTGCGGAAGGCCTACGGGGACAAGACGGTTCTCGACGGGATCGACCTGGCGGTGCCGGCCGGTACCGTGTTCTCCCTCCTCGGGCCGAACGGTGCCGGGAAGACCACCGCCGTCAAGATCCTCTCCACCCTCATCGGCGCCGACGCCGGCGAGCTGCGCGTGGGCGGTCACGACCTGGCCACCGACGCGCAGGCCGTGCGGGCCTCGATCGGTGTCACCGGACAGTTCTCCGCCGTCGACGGTCTGATCACCGGCGAGGAGAACATGCTCCTCATGGCGGACCTCCACCACCTCTCCCGAGCGGAGGGGCGACGCACGGCCGCCGAGCTCCTCGAGCGCTTCGACCTCACCGACGCCGCGAAGAAGCCCGCCTCCACCTACTCCGGCGGCATGAAGCGCCGCCTCGACCTCGCCATGACCCTCGTCGGCAACCCGCGGATCATCTTCCTCGACGAACCCACCACCGGCCTCGACCCGCGCAGCCGCCACAACATGTGGGGCATCATCCGCGGGCTCGTCGCCGACGGCGTGACCGTCTTCCTCACCACGCAGTACCTGGAAGAGGCCGACGAACTCGCCGACCGTATCGCGGTGTTGAACGACGGCAGGATCGCCGCCGAGGGCACCGCCGACGAGCTCAAGCGGATCGTCCCCGGCGGACACGTCCGGCTCCGCTTCACCGACCCCTCCGCCTACCAGTCGGCCGCGACCGCCCTGCGCGAGGCCACCCCCGACGACGAGGCACTCGCCCTGCAGATCCCCAGCGACGGCAGCCAGCGCGAACTCCGTTCCATCCTCGACTGGTTGGACTCGGCAGGCGTCGAGGCGGACGAACTCACCGTCCACACCCCCGACCTCGACGACGTCTTCTTCGCCCTCACCGGCGGCGCCACCACCGTGCCCAACCAGACCAAGGAGAACGTCCGATGAGCTCTCTCGCCCTCGCCGTCCGCGACTCGTCCACCATGCTGCGCCGCAACCTGCTCCACGCCCGCCGCTACCCGTCGATGACGCTGAACCTGCTGCTCACGCCGATCATCCTGCTCCTGCTCTTCGTCTACATCTTCGGTGACGTGATGAGCGCGGGCATCGGCGGCAGCGGCGCCGACCGCTCCGACTACATCGCCTACATCGTCCCCGGCCTGCTGATGATGACCATCGGCTCCACCGTGATCGGGGCCGCGATCTCCGTATCCATGGACATGACCGAAGGGCTCATCGCCCGCTTCCGCACGATGGCGATCTACCGGGGCTCGCTGCTCATCGGGCACGTCGTGGGCAGCGTGCTCCAGGTGATGGCCAGCCTGATCCTCGTCGGCGCGGTCGCCGTGGCCATGGGCTTCCGGTCCACGGACGCCACCGCCCTGGAGTGGCTGGCGGCGCTCGGACTGCTCGTACTGTTCTCCCTGGCGCTCACCTGGATCGCGGTCGGCATGGGCATGGCCAGCCCGAACCCCGAGGCGGCCAGCAACATGGCCATGCCGCTGATCCTGCTCCCGCTCATCTCCAGCGCCTTCATCCCGGCCGACACGATGCCGGGCTGGTTCCAGCCCATCGCCGACTACCAGCCCTTCACCCCGGCCATCGAGACTCTGCGTGGACTGCTCCTCGGCACCGAGATCGGCAACAACGGCTGGATCGCCATCGCCTGGTGCGTCGGCCTGAGCCTGCTCGGCTACCGCTGGTCCATGGCCCAGTTCAACCGTGACCCGAAGTAACGGAAACGGTCATGACCGCGCGGGCCGCCTCCCGCAACTCGTCGCGCCCCAGGGCGGCGTACTCCGACACCGCGTCGGCGTACGCCGCCCTGGCCGCGTTCCCGGCGGCCTCGACCGCCCGCCGCGCGCGGTCCGCCGACATCGTCGGCTGGTAGTCGCGCAGCACGCGCAGCCGCTCGGCCAACGCGATCATCCGAACGGCGTCGACGGCACCCGTGTTCAGGGCGGCGTCGGAGGGTTCGACGGCACCGGCATCGACGCTGCCTGCGGCTGCCGCCAGGCCCACCATGCCCAGGGCGTGCAGTGCCGTGCCGAGCAGCGCCAGCTCCATGGGCCTGGGCGGACCGGAGAGCAGCGTGCGCAGGCCCCGCCGCAGTCGGGCGACCGGCTCCGCGACGAGTTCGAGCCGGCCGGCGTGCGCGTGCGCCGTCACCGCCGTCGACTGGATCTGCAGCACCCACCGGTCGAGGAACGGATCGCCGTCGTACATCGCGCCCGCGCCCGTCACCCCCTCCATGGCGCCGCGCCACAGCCCGAGCCCGACCTCCGTCAGCCCGCGCGCAAGGGCGATCTCGGCGCGTCCGCCGAGGTCGGCACTGTCGGAGTCGTCCTTCTGCGAGGCGTTCACGGCCTCCGCCTGCCGCAGCCAGTACTCGGCCTCGTCGGGCTCGCCCCGCTGGAGACAGGCGAGGACGAGACCCCCGCGGACCCCGATGGAGTCCCGCTCGTCGCCGAGCCGCGGCAGCGCCTCGAGCGCCGCCCTGAGATGCGTGTACGCCGTCTCGCCCTGGCCCGTCTGCAGGCACAGCTCGCTCAGCCGGGCATGGCCGAGGACCTGTACGAACGGGTTGTCGACCGGCGCGAGCGCGGTGACGATCCGGTGGGCCGAGGCGAGCGCGCGGTCGATGTCGTGCTCGTGCTCCCAGACGTAGGTGGCGACCCACTCGGCGATACCGGCGAGCAGCGGCTGCTCGCTGTCGCACAGCTCGCGCAGTACGTCGTAGTCCGGGGGCTGAATCTCGGGCATCGCCCGCAGCACCACCGCGATGGCCCGCACCAGCGTGTCCGGCGGGGCCGGCGGCAGCCGCCGCAGGGTGACCAACTGCCGTACGGCGACGGGTCCGTAGCCCATGAACAGGCTCGCCGTGCACAACACGGCGGCGGCGCGGGCGACTTCGACGTACTCGGGCTCGGGGTAATAGTGCGACAGCGGTGGGCCGGTGTCCGCGGCGAGGGCGGCCAGGCGCAGGTAGTTGGAGCCGGTGGACCACAGCGCGGTCAGAACGGCGGTGAGGGCGGCGATGGTTGGGCCGTCCGTACGGGCCAGGGCGTGCCGCAGGGCCAGTACGAGGTTGTCCTGCTCGGCCCTGATCCGCTCCCCGGCGGCCAGCGGCTCCGGGCCGAAGTACCAGTCGTGGTAAGCGACTCCGAAGTCCCGCGCCCAGAGGAGGAGTTGGTCGACGGCCACCTCGTCCTCGCCGGCCTCCGCACGCCGGGCCGCGCTGAACTCCCGTACGGTCTCCAGCATGCGGAACCGTACGCCGACCGGCGTGTCTGCGACGGTGAGCAGCGACTGGTCGGCCAGCTGCTCCAGCAGGAACAGCGCGTCCTCGCCGAGGACTTGCTCGGCCGCCTCGCCGGAGAAGCCGCCGGGGAACACGGACAGTGTGCGCAGCGCGGCCCTCGCCTCCTCCTCCAGGAGGTTCCAGCTCCAGTCGACGACCGCGTGCAGCGTGCGGTGCCGCTCGGGCACGTCCCGCGCCCCGCCGCGCAGCAGCGCGAACCGGTCGCCGAGGCGGCGGGCGATCTCCGGCACCGACAGCACCCGTACCCGGGCGGCGGCCAGTTCCACGGCGAGCGGCAGCCCGTCGAGGTGGCGGCACAGCCCGGCCACCGCGTCCGGCGGGAGCTCCACCCCGGGCCGGGCGGCCCGCGCCCGCTGCGTGAACAGCTCAACAGACGTGGCAAGTTGGAGTTCCGGCAGCGCGTACACCGCCTCCGACGTGAGGCCGAGAGGGGAGCGGCTGGTGGCGAGCACCCGCAGGTCCTTCGCGGACGACACCAGCGCCCGTACGAGGGCGGCGGCACCGGCGACGACCTGTTCGCAGTTGTCCAGGACCAGCAGGGCGGGCCCGGCGCCGAACACGCCGAGGATGCCGGACACCGGGTCGTGGCCGCCCAGGGCGCCGGGCCGCTTCTCGCCCGCGCCGAGCGCGGAGGCGACCTCGGCGGCCACGTCCTCGTCGGCGGTGACACCGGCCAACGGCACGAAGTACACGACGCGTTGCTCGGCGCGGCGGCTGACGGCGTGCGCGAGCCGGGTCTTGCCGAGACCGCCGGGGCCGACGACGGTGACGGCACGGGAGGCGCGCAGCAGCCGCTCGACCTCCCCGATGTCTTCCTCCCGCCCGAGCAGCGGGTTGGGCTCGTGCGGCACACCGTGCCGGACCACGGGCGCCTCCCCGGACAGCAACTCCTGCTGTACGGATTGGAGTTGAGCGCCAGGATCCGTCCCGAGCGTCTCCCGCAACCCCCTCCGGTACGCCTCGTACCGGGTCAGCGCGGCGGACGGGCCCGCTGTCGCCGCCTCGGCGCGCAGCAGCTCGGCGAGCACCTCCTCGTCGCGCGGATGCCCGGCCGCGACGACGGCCAACGGCCCGGCGGCCTCCGCGTGCCGCCCCAGCCGGGCGAGCGCGAGCGCCCGCGCGCGGACGAGGGTGCCGTGTACGGGGGCCCGCTCGGCGCGCAGCGCGTCCACGGGGTCGCCGGTGTCACCTGGAGCGTCCCCGCCGCCGCTGACCCCCTCCCACAGCGCGAGCCCGGCCTCGGCGGCGGCCAGCGCACCGGCGTGATCACCGGCCCGGGCACGCTCCCCGCTCACGCCGGCGTGCACCAACAGAGCCGAACTGTCGACCTGTTCCTCGGCGAGGGCGAGCCGGTACCCGGTAGGCGTGCTGGCGATGACATCACCCTCCAGCTGCGCCCGCGCCCGCGACACCAGCACCTGCAACGCCTTCCCCGGCCGCTCCGGCAACTCCTCCGGCCACAGCCCCGCCACCAGCCGCTCGGCACTGCATCCGGTACGCAGATCGCCGGCGAGCAGCGCGAGAAGGGCACGTAGGCGGGGAGCGGTGACCTCCTGGCCGCGATAGGCGACGCGGGGGAGGAGGGTCAGGTCGGTGGGCATGCGTGAAGGTTAGCCAGGGGGCGGCCCTGGAACTCCTGCGGAGGGCTGAACCCGTGCCGCGCGGCCGGATTGTCGCTAGGTGGGCGGTCGCGGTTGCGGTCACGCCTGGCCTGTGAACATGTTGATCAGGCCGTGGGGTGTGTCCTCGCCGTAGAGCATCTCGTGGAGTTCGTTGCCGTCTGCGGCGGCTTTGGTGCTGCGCGGGAACATGGCCTGCTCGTACGTGGTGAGGGCGGTCTCGATGTCGGCGGGGTGGGCGGCGATGGCCTCGGCGAGTTCGGCGCCGTCGTACATGGCCAGGTTGGCGCCTTCGCCGTTCGGAAGGGCGAGGTGGGCGGCGTCGCCGATGAGGGTGACGCCCGGTACGCGATCCCAACGGTGGTCTACGGGAAGGGCGTTGAGGGGGCGCAGCACCGGTGTGGTCTCGCCGTCGGTGATCAGCGCGGTGAGTTCCGGCGCCCAGCCGGCGTACTCCAGCGCGACGCGCGCCCTGGCCTCGGCGGAGTCGGTGAAGTCGATGTCCGCGAACCACTCCTGCGGCTTGGCGAGCATCAGGTACGTGTGCAGGGTGCCGCCGCGCTCCCGGTGGGCGGCGATGGCCTTGCCCGGCGAGAGCGCGTACAGCGCCCCGCCGCCGACCGTCTTCGCGGCGGCCGGGTGACGGGTGTCGCTGTCGAACAGATAGGTCTCGACGAAGGACATCCCGACGTACGCGGGCGTCGCGTCGGACAGCAGCGGCCGTACGCGGGACCACGCGCCGTCCGCGCCGACGAGCAGGCCCGTGGTGAGGGTCGTGCCGTCGGCGAACGTGACCTCATGGCGGCCGTCGCCGAGGGTGCGGGTACGGCTGACCTTGTGCCCCCAGCGGACGGTGCCGGCCGGGAGCGAGTCGAGCAGCAGCTGCCGCAGCTCGCCGCGCTGCACTTCGGGGCGGCCCCCCGTACCGTCGTCGGCCTGTTCGAACAGGACGGTGCCGTCCCGGTCGAGGACGCGTGTCGCTTCGCGGCCATCGAGGACGAGGCCGCGGAACTCGTCGAACAGTCCGGCGGCCTTGAGGGCGCGCTGCCCGTCCTCCTCGTGGATGTCGAGCATCCCGCCCTGCGCGCGGGCGGTGGGGGAGGGCTCGGCCTCGTAGACCGCCGCCGGGATGCCGTGGACGTGGAGGACGCGGGCGAGGGTCAGGCCGCCGAGCCCGGCGCCGATGATCGTGATGTCCGTAGGGGTGGATGTGGGGGTGGGGGTGTTCATGGGGGTGCCCTCCTGGGTGCATGGCATGGCAGGTGAATGGACGAACGGATTCATGGAACGTCGTTCCAGTGCGCTCGGATGTCAGCCTGGAACGTCGTTCCAGAGTTGTCAAGCTGGAACGGTGTTCCAGGGGTGTGTCAGGATGGCCGCATGGCTGCTGCAACCAGGGCGCGTCGTCCGGAGCGACGCGAGGAACCGCTCTCGCGGGAGCGCATCGTCGAGGCGGCGATCGAGCTTCTCGACGAGTCCGGCGAGAGCGGGCTCACGTTCCGTGCGCTGGCCCGGCATCTCGCCACGGGGCCCGGCGCGATCTACTGGCACGTCACGGGCAAGGACGAGCTGCTCGGGGCGGCCACCGATGCGGTGGTCGGCGGCGCGATGACGGCCGCCGCGGACACCGCCGACGAGGACGCGACCCCTCAGGAGGCGGTGCGCGCCCTGGCCCTCGGCGTGTTCGACGCGATCGACGTCCACCCGTGGATCGGCGCGCAACTCGCCCGCTCCCCGGCGCAGTCGCCGCTGCTGCGGGTCTTCGAGCACCTCGGTCGCCAGGTTCAGGCGCTCGGAGTGCCCCACGCGGCCCAGTTCACCGCCGCGTCGGCCCTGCTGAACTACATCCTCGGCGTGGGCGGCCAGAACGCGGCCAACGCCCGCGAACACCAACCGGGCGCGACCCGCACCGAGTTCCTCGACGTGGTCGCGGCGTCCTGGTCGAACCTCGACCCGGAGGAGTACGCGTTCACGCGGGCCGTCGCGGACCAGCTGAGGGACCACGACGACAGGGAGGAGTTCCTGGCGGGCATCGACCTGATCCTCACGGGGATCACTGGGCGGTGGTGAACTCCTGCCAGGCGGTGGGGGAGAGGTGGAGTACGGGGGCGTCGGGGGGTGTCTTGGAGTCGCCGACAGCGACGGTGCCTATGTGGTTGCGGGCGACTTCGACGCATTGGCCTGAGGTGCTGCTGTAGCTGGACTTCACGAAGTTGAACTCGGGCATGAGTCGGCACTCCTCGCTGATGGACTCAACTGTCTGGAGCTGGCCGGGAGCCAGATATGGTTTCCATTGATTACATGGTGTGTAGGTGGCGTCACGTATTGTCAACGCTGGCGTACTCGCGTGCCCACATCGTCAGGGCGAACAACGAGATGCGGGAATGACCATGCCGAAGGGATCCGATCTTCAGGTCGACTATGACCTGCTGGCGACGAGTGCCAAGCAACTCGCCCAGATCCGCCGTGAGTTCAAAGGCCTGGAGGACTGGAAGCAGGACATCGAGTCGCTGCTCGGCGACAGCCGTGTCCAGACCGCCATGCGCGACTTCGTGGACAACTGGGACCAGAACCGGGGGCGGCTGGTCGAGGAGATCGAGGAGGTCGGGAAGCAGGTCAAGACAACCAGCGACGCCTTCAAGGGACTCGAGGACCAGTTGGCCAAGGCCAACAGGGGGAAGTAGCGCCTTGGGCGCAGAGGGACTGACGGCTCTTCGCAGGGGGAACATCCATGGCTCGGTTGGCTGACTGGGCGCCGCTCGCAGAGACCGACCCTGTTCCGGGGGATCCGGACGGGATCAGGCGCGAAGTCACGCACATGAAGAGGATCGCCGAGAAGCTGCGCACGCAGGCTGCCGCCATACAGGCGATCGCCGAGTGCGACGGTCTGAAGGGCGAGTACGCCGACAAGCTGGGTGACAACGCGCGCGGGCTCGGCCGGCGGCTGGACCTGGCCGAGGACCGCTACCGCAAGGTGAAGGGGCATCTCGGCGGTTGGGCGGACGACATGGAGGACGCCCAGAAGAGGGCGGGCCATGCCCTCGACGACGCCAAGGCCGCCCAGCGGATCATCGACCAGCACAAGCCGGACAGCGCCGGTAAGAACGCGGACCCGGACGCCGACAAGGACAAGCCGGACGAGGACCCCGTCCTGAAGCGGGCCCGGGAAGACCTCGAGACCGCCCGCACGAAGTTGCGGTCAGCCATCACCTTCTACGGTGAGCGCGCGGACCACTACGCCGGCAAGATCCGGTCGTCGATCGACGACGACATGGAGGACAGCTGGTGGAACGACTTCAAGGCGTGGGTGGGCGACGCTGACTGGTTGGCGACACTGGCCGAGGTTCTGAGCAACATCACCACCCTGCTCACCTTTGCCGCGATCTTCTTCCCAGCTCTCGGCGTGCTGGCCGGAATTCTCACCGGAATCGTCTTCGGCATCCACCTCGTCATGGCTCTGACCGGCAACGGCTCCTGGTTCGACGTGGTCACCGACATCGCGGCGTTCAAGATGGCCAAGAACGGCGTCAAGGCGGCCAAGGCGGTCATGGCGCTGCAG
This sequence comes from Streptomyces sp. NPDC047042, assembly GCF_040644035.1. Classification (NCBI taxonomy): domain Bacteria; kingdom Bacillati; phylum Actinomycetota; class Actinomycetes; order Kitasatosporales; family Streptomycetaceae; genus Streptomyces; species Streptomyces sp. NPDC047042. The sequence goes on from NZ_JBEYVP010000010.1 coordinate 233,109, forward strand.
AAGGAAGGGCGCGGCATTTCGAAGGGCCTCGCGGAGCAGCAGGCGAAACGGGTGGCCAGAATGAACCGTGCCGCCGGTGGGCGAGGTGGCAGCGGACGCCTGGGCCGACTCCGCAGAACGGCGGACAACCAGCAGGGGCGAGCTGCGGGTGTGAAGACCCGGGACGAGGCCATGCCGGTGGCGACGCGGAAGGAGACCTACAAGGCCTTGGGTGACAAACGCATGGCGGAGCAGGTGAAGGACATCGAGCGCATGAGCGGCAGGTATCCGGACAGCCGCCGACTGAGTGAGATCGCCTCGGACGCGGCCCGTCAGAAGGGCGTGTCCCAGGCCTACTGGGGGACAAGTACGGCACTCGATCTCGGCGGACGGGCCGGAGACGCATGGTCCCCTACCTATGTGAGTGCCAAGGGAGACATGACAGCGCCGGCAGCCGGGCTGGGGTCACAATGGTGAGGCGCAAGCCGGAGAAGCGGGCCAGCTGCCTCACGCAGAGCGCACGCACTCGGCAGGCGCGCCAGGCCCAGGAGCGCGTACGGGCCGCAGCGGATCAAGACCTTTACGGGGCCGTGCGGGCTCCCGGTGGACCGGAAGACCATCCCGGGACCGATGCGGCCGACTCCGGAACCCATGAGTCCGGCCCAACAGACGAGCGGTTCCTCAAGCGGGCGGCCCAGGTGCGCTACGCGCTGCTCGCCATCGCCCTCGTCATGCTGCTGTGGTTCATCGTCGCGATGCCGGATCAGCCGACATCGGGGCTGGAACTGTCCATGCCCACCTGGGTGTTGGACGTCGCCGCGCTCAGCCCTCTGCTGGTGCTGATCCGGTTCTGGAGCCCGGCGATCAGGAGGAAGAGCGACACCCTGGAATTCGACCTGCGGGTCATCAGCGGTCTCTACTTCCTCATGGCGTTCCTGGGAGCCTCGCTCGGCGGATACTGGCAGCTGTGGCCCGGGGTCGGGATCAGCGCCGCGGTGCATGCGGGCATTTGGTACACGAACAGGCGGACCCGCGGTCATGACTGATTCCATGACCGAACCGGCCTCGCCGCCTACTGGCTACGGGTTTCTCCTGCCCGAGGACTGGGTGCAGATCCCACTGAGGCAGGGAGACGCGGAGGATGCTGTACGTTCCGTCGTCGCTTCTGCCTTTGCGAGCGTGCCGGGAGACGTGCCGCGCGACAAACTGACGCCTCTGCGGCTGGAGTTGGAGCGGAGACTGCGGGCAGCGGTCGCCGAGGCTCGCAGGGCCGAGGCACTGGAGATGTATCTGCCGGTGAAGCCGGCGTGGGAGGTGAATCTCGGGGCATCGTTCACGGTCTCCAACGCGCGTCTTCCGGCGCGCTCGGGGGCTGACGGTGCATCGAGTGGAGTGTCCGACCCTGCGGATATCGCTGTGCAACTGCTCTCCGCCGACGATACGGCGAGTGACTCGGAGATGGACCTGAGCAGTGGCGAGGTCGACGGAGCCCTTGCGGTTCGCCGCGAGCGTGTCGTGTCTGCAAGCCCGGAGCGCGGTGCGGAGCTTGCCAGCCGACGGGTGGAGTACCTCGTGGCGGTACCCGGTGACCCCGGCCAGTGGCTGGTGGCCGCTTTCTCCACGATCGGCGCCGGGGACCCCCGGGACGACCTGGCCGATGCGATGGTCGAGTGGTTCGACGCCCTGATGACGACCTTCCGGTGGAGCTGGACATGACGGAGCCCCTGGTCGAGCTGGAGCACGAGTTCAGCCTCGACATCGACTACGACCCGAGCCGATGGCTGGAGCTTCCTCCGCGATGGGACACCGAGGAATGGCAGGACATCGACGCCTGGACGCGTTCCTGCGCCGAACTGTTCTGGCGGTCGTACGGACAGGATCCGGGCGAGTCGGGTATCCCGTTCCTCGCCGGGGTGTTGCGGCGTCTCGCGGACGCCTTCGCGCCGGAGCCCTTCGACACGCGGGTGCTGCTGCGTATGTGGGAGCCGACGAGTATGCCCCTCCCGGTCCTCGCCATGGTCAAGCCCGCGCAGGGCGACCGTGTGGAGACGCTGCGCTTCCTCGTCGGAGCCGAGGACCCGGAGGCTGTCGAGCCCCCGGTCGTCGAGTCCTTCCGCACGGAACATCTCGGTGAGGGGCTGCGGACATTCCGCCATCTCCGACAGGACTACACCCCCGAAGTGATCGCGGCACTCCGCTACGCCTGGCGCGACGAGGAAGTCGGCGCCGACGTGGTGCTGTGGACCGCCACCGAGGACACGGCACGGGTCATCCGGGCCGCCCGGGACATCGAAGAGCTGGCGCACAAGGTGAGCGTGGCGGTCTGGAACCTTGAACCGGACGACGAGGAGTCGCCGGATACGGCGCAGTAGCAACACCCGCGTCCCCGGTCGGCCCGCCCTGGCTCACTGGGCGCTGGTGAACTCCTGCCAGGCGGTGGGGGAGAGGTGGAGTACGGGGGCGTCGGGGGGTGTTTTGGAGTCGCGGACAGCGACGGTGCCTATGTGGTTGCGGGCGACTTCGACGCATTCTCCGCTGGCGGTGCTGTAGGTGGACTTCACGAATCTGAGGTGGTCTGTCAACGCATGTCCTCGCAGATGCTCTCGATCAGCCTGAGCGAGTCCTTCGGGGCCAGGCTCAGCCTTGCCGTGCGATCGAAGAACGAGCTGTACGTCGTACTGTCGGCCTCGTTCTCGACCCACACGGTAGCCGCGATGCTGTCGACGTGGACCACGTCCACCGCCTCGGCTTCCGCGAACGAGACGATGTTGAAGGATCCGCCGATGCACGCGTGGCCACCGGCACGGAAGGGCAGTACCTGCACACGTACGTTGGGGAGTTCGGCGACCTCGATGAGGTGCCGGAGTTGAGCGCGCATGACATCCGGTCCGCCGACCTGTTGGTGCAGTACGCCCTCTCCGATGACTGCGTAGAACTGAAGCGGAGCGCTTCCTGACAGCCGGGCTTGCCGCTTCCGGCGCACATCGACGACGCCCTCGATCTCGTCGGGGTCCTGCCACAGTCCCTCGCTCACGACCAACCCCCTGGTGTACTCGGGAGTTTGCAGCAGCCCGGGAATCAGGGACTGTTGCCATGCTCGAATCTCGGAGGCGGCGTCCTCCATTGCGATGTACTCGGCGATGCCCCTGGCCTGCGGGGCGTGTTGCCACCAGCCTTTGGTCTTGCGGCGCTCGCGGTCGAGCCTGGCGAGGGCGAGGAGCCGGCTGAGGGTCTTCGGGTCGTCCAGGCCGTAGCACTCGCACAATGCTCGGATGTCGACGTCGCGCATCGGCACCCAACCCTGCTCCATCTTCACGATCTTCGAGTTGGTCGCGTCGAGCACGGAAGCGGCTTGCTGCTGGGTTTTCCCGGCGGCGTCGCGGAGGCGCAGCAACTCTCCACCGAGGCGGCGGCCCAGGACAGTTGACGCTCGGTTACCTGTTGATGCGGAACGGTTCACGGGATCAGTCTCGCCCCTCCGTGGCTTACCGTCACACGATGGAGCCAATTGTCTCCAAGCTACTTGTGCTTGAGTTAACTGTCTCGCTACGTTCGGCACCCAACCGCTCACTCAGCGGCGCCGTTCGGCAAGCCGCACTCGGAGGTGCCCCCCATGCCCAACGACCCCCTCCTCCACGAAGACCGCCTCGACTACACCCCCGTCCCCCGCAGCGTCCCCCTCGCCCGTACCCGTACCGCCCGGCTCGTCGTCGAGTGGGGGCATTCCGACGTCGCCGGGGATGTCGCCCTCGTCGTCAGTGAGTTGATGACCAACGCCCTGCTGCACGGGAGCATCCGGGGGCGGCTCATCCGCGTACGGCTTGCCGTCACCGGCGCCGCCCTGCGCGTCGAAGTCAGTGATCCGCGTGCCGAGCGCGTGCCGTGGCCGCGTGAGGTGAGCGGCGAGGATCAGTTCGGGCGGGGGCTGCTGCTGGTCGGGGCGTTGGCCGGGCGGTGGGGTGTGGAGCCTCGGGAGGGTGTGGGGAAGACGGTCTGGGCTGAGTGGGGATTGTTGGTGGGGTGAGGGAGGTGGGTCCGCTCGTCGGCGTCGAGAAGTGACGCAGATGGCCTCCGCCGTGCCTACGGGTGTGTGTCCGTCAGGGCGATGACCTTGTCCAGGCGGTCCAGGGTGGCCTGAAGGTCGTCGGCCTTGGCCTGGATGCGGTCGCGCTCGGCGCGCAGCATGGCTCGTTGGTCGGCGTCCGTGTGGCCGGCGGTCCAGCACGGGAGGAGTTCCGCGATTCTCTGGCTGGTCAGGCCGGCGGCGTACATCTCCTGGAAGAAGCGGACCAGGGTGACGGCGTCCTGCCGGTAGAGGCGTTGGCCGGACGGGCTGCGCTCCGCAACGAGCAGCCCCTGCTGCTCGTAGTAGCGCACGGCGCGTACCGAGACGCCGGCGCCGCGCGCCACCTCGCCGATGCGGATCAGTGGCTCGGACCGCGCCGTCTCCGTAACGGTCATCGGATACCTCCGGCTCTCTGACGGACAGCACTTGCCTCTGACGTCCACGTCAGCTTTCAGCGTACGGGCATGGACGTCAACAAATCAGTCGCCCTTGTCGCCGGAGCCAACTGCGGCCTGGGTCTACGGCTACGGCTACGGCTACGGCGCCACGGTGCCGTCGGACACCACCGACTCCCCGGCCGTCCTCGCCGTCGGCACGGTTGCTTCCGGAGTAGCGGCTGTCGAAGCCGCCGGTGTGGGTACGGGGGACGTGTCCGGCGGAGTGTCGATGCCTTCGGCGGGGGCCTGGCTCGGGGCGGCGGGCGGGTCGACGGGCGGTTCTTCGGTGGGTGCCCCGTCGGGGTCGCCGGAGCCCGTGGTGGCCGGGGTCGACGGGATCGGTGTGGCAGGTGCGGGTGATGGCTTGGGCGTAGCTGTGCCGTCGGGGGACTGTGTCGGCGGGCTCGTCGAGACCGGTGGGGCCTGTGGGACCGTCGGGGAACGGGAGGAGTCGGACGTCGTCAGCAGGTTCAGGGGGAGGGCGATCAGCGCGGCGACCGCGCAGACCATGCCCACTGCGGCCGCCGTGCGGGTCCGGCGGCGGCGGGTCGCGGTGCGGCGGATCTCCTCGAAGCGGCCCGGGGGCGCGCCCAGGTAGGAGGGCGTGGAGGTGGGGGAGAGGAGGACGAGGAGGGGGTCGTCCGGGTCGTGCTCGGGGCCGGGGGGGCCGAAATCCGGGTCGTCGTCTTCGTCAAAGCGTGTGGTCAAGGCTTTTCCTCAGGTGGGCGCGGAGCAGTTCACGGGCCGCGTGGAGGTCGGCCTTGACGGTTCCTTCCTTACGACCGGTCAGCGCGGACACGTCCCGGATCGGCATGTCAGCGTAGTAGTGCAGGAGGATCGGCACGCGCAGTCGTTCCGGCAGTGACTGGACGAGCAGGCGGATGGAAGGGTCCGACGCCTCCGTGTGGGGGCGCAGGGCCGCCTCCGACGTCACGTGCCGCATGGCCTTGCGTTCGCGTTCCATTTTGCGCCAGTGGTCCCGCACGATGTTCGCCGCGGTCACATAGAGGAAGCCGCGCGGCTCGTCGACGGACGTCCAGCGCGCCCACAGGCGGGTGAACGCCTCCGAGGCGATCTCGTGGGCCGTCTCGTCGTCGTCGACGAGCCGGCGGCACCAGCCGGCCAGCCGCGGGTAGAGGGCGGCGAACAGCTCGGACGCTGCTTTGTCGCGGGACCGTTTCAACGCTCTCCATGGTGCTGTTGCCACGGGCGTGGCACTCGTGGGGGAGGACGACGAGCCGGCGGCGTACGTTCCGGCGGCCCGTCGTCCTTTGTCTTCCAGTACGTTCACGAATTCACGGGCTCACGGGCTCACGGAGTCGTCGACGACGTCAGCGCGGCGAACACGATCACGTTGTCGAGGTAGCCGGTGGCATCCTTCGGGCCGCCGCACGTGATGAGCCGCAGCTCCGGGCGGCTCACGTTCCCGTAGACGTCCTCGGCCGGGAAGTCGGCCTTGGCCACCGTCCGCAGGGACGTCACCGTGAACTCCGCCTCCGTGCCGTTCTCCAGGCGCGCCACGATCTTCTCGCCCCGGCGCAGTCGCGGCAGTTCGTGGAAGACACCGTCCCCGTACTCGCCGACCGAGACATGGCCGAGGATCACCGACGGCCCGGTCTGTCCCGGCGTCGGCGAGTGCTCGTACCAGCCGGCCTGGTCGTGATCGGTGATCGGGGGCACCTCCACGGTGCGGTCGGACGCCAGGCCGAGCCGCATGACCGGGGTGTCGACCCCGATGGCGGGGATCCGCAGCCGCACGGGGACCGAACGGCCCACCGGGCGGGCGGAGTTCGTGGTGTCCGTGGTGTCCGTGGAGTTCGCGGAGCTGTGCGTGCCCGCGGCCGACTGCTGCTTGCCGGAGGCCGAGCGGGGTGCGGTGGTGCCGGGACTCGCGGTCCCTGTCGTCCGTACGCCCTCGCCGTCCGAGGAACAGCCCACGAGCAGCGCGGCCGTCGCCGCCATGGCCGCCGTTCCGAACGCGCGCCTGGAGAGCACGGTCACGCCCCGGTCGCCTGCCGACGGCGTACGACGAACACGACGGCGCCACCCACGGCGAACGCGGCGGCGGCGCCCCCGCCGATCAGGGCCCCCGAGTTACCGGAGTCCGTCGACGTCTGCGTCACACCCGTGTTGGGCGCGCCCTTCGGAACCTCGGCGACCTGGGCCGGCATCTGGGTGGGGGCTTCCTTGGGCGCGTCTTCGGCGGGCACCGGGGTGACCGTGTCGGCGGGGGCCTGGGTCGGGGCGACGCTCGGCTCCGGGGTGGCCTCGGTCGGGGCGGTGCTGGGGACCGCGCTCGGGTTCGTGCCGTCGGCGAACGCGGGCGCGGTGCCCGCGAGTACGGCGGTGGCCGCGAGTGCCACGGCGCTGAGGACGGTACGGCGCACGGTACGGCGCATGGAATCGCTCTCTTTCGTCGGTCCGCCGGAGGAAGACCGGGCCCGTTGGTCGGGCCGGTCCCGGCGGGCTGAGTGACGGAACGTGCGGAGAGACGAGTCGGCGCGGAAACGGGTTGTAAAGAGCTGGCAAAGTCGCCGAGTTGGCTGGTCAGGGCGTCCGATTCCCTACCTCTTCCCTACCCCCCTTCCTACTTCGGCGCGGCCCTCAGCTCCTCCCTCAGCTCCTCCAGGAACGGGATCAGCGCCGCGTTGACCTCGTCCGGCCGCTCCTGTTGCGTCCAGTGGCCGCAGCCCTCCAGCACCACCGGGGCGCGTCGCAGGTTGGGCATCAACTTCGGGAGCTGTGCGATGAGTTGGGGCGTGCCCGGGAACGCCGGTACGAGGTCCTTGTCGCCGTACACGTACAGCGCGGGCGGGCTGACCACCGCCCCGTGCCAGGCCGCCGTCAGTTCCCAGTTGCGGTCGATGTTGCGGTACCAGTTGAGGGCGCCGGTGAAGCTGCCCCCGAAGCTCTCGACGAGCGAGTCCAGGTCCGACTCCGTGAGCCAGGACGGGAGTTGGTCCGGGACGGGCATCGTGTCCAGCCACCCCTGCCCCGGTTCGACCAGCGGCTGCTTGCCGGTGCCCGCGTCGGGGCCGTCGCCGGAGACGGCGTAGAGGGCCTTGCGGAGGGTGGTGCGCGGGTCGCGGGCCAGCTCGGCGTCGGCGACGCCGGGGAGGTTGAAGTAGTTCCAGTAGAAACGGCCGCCGTAGATCGCCTCCATCACGCCCAGCGGGCGGCGATCGCCCCGGAACGGCGGCGGCACGCTCAGGCCCGCCACCCCGCGTACGACGTCCGGGCGCAGCAGCGCGGTGTGCCAGGCCACCGGCGCGCCCCAGTCGTGACCGACGACGTACGCGGTCTCCTCACCGAGCGCCCGGATCAGCCCGACCACGTCTCCGACCAGATGCAGGATGCTGTACGAGGCCACGTCCTCGGGGCGGTCGCTGCGGCCGTATCCGCGCTGGTCGGGGGCGACGACCCGGAATCCGGCGGTGGCCAGCGGCCCGAACTGGTGGCGCCAGGAGTGCCACGACTCCGGGAACCCGTGCAGCAGCACGACGAGCGGCCCCTCGCCCGCCTCCGCGATGTGCAGCCGGATGCCGTTCACGTCCACCATGCGGTGCTCGACCGCTGTGCGGTGCTCAACCACGGTGCGGTGCTCGACCACTGTGCGGTGCTGATCCCCCGTGCGATGTTCGTCCACTGTGCGGTGTTCGTCCATGATGCAAAGGGTATTGGTTGCTATCGCAATCGAAAATCCGGGGTGCGGTTGGCGAACAGTTCCGCCTGTCTGTCCCCCGGCAGATTGCCGAGGCTGACCAGGTGCGGGGCGTACGCGAGGGCGTGCGCGCGGGCCGACTCCCGCGCCGCCCACACCGCCCGTACCGTGCCCTGCACCCCCTCCGGGGGATACGACGCGATGACCCGGGCGCACTCCACGGCGGCCGTCAACGACCCACCGGGCGCGGTGACTTCACTCACCAGGCCGATCTCGTGGGCCCGTGTCGCCGACATCCGCTCCGCCGTGCCCATCAGCGCCATCCGCGCGATCTCCCCGTACGGCATCCGCTGCGCCATGCCCATCGTCTCGTAGGCGCTGACCATGCCGTACGTGGTGTGCGGGTCGAAGAAGGTCGCGCTCGGGTCGGCGACGATGAACTCCGCCTCGGCGAGGAGGTAGAAGGCGCCGCCGCACGCCATGCCGTTCACCGCCGCGATCACCGGTTTCCACAGGTCGTTCGCCTTCGGGCCGATCCTCTCGAGCGGATCGTCCACCATGTAGGGCGAGTTGGGCTGCGGGACGACCGCGGCACGGTCGAGACCCGTACAGAAGGCGCGCGGTCCGGCCCCCGTGAGGACGATCGCCCGTACGGTGTCGTCGAAGCGCAACTCCCTCCAGGTGGCGGCCAGTTCGGCGGCGGTGGCGAGGTCGAGGGCGTTGAGCCTCTCCGGCCGGTCGAGGGTGACGACGGCGACCCCGGTCTCCTTGTCGGTGGACAGGCTCAGGCTCACGGGCGCTCCAGGATCCACTGCGGAAGCCCGGCGGAGGAGAAGACCACCTGCACGCGAGCGCCGATGCGAATCCGGCCGGGAGCAAGGGAGTTGAGGGACGCGTCGGGGCCGGTGACCAGGTTGCCGACCAGCCGGATGCGCGGCGCGTCCGCGAGTTCCACGACGATCACGTTGTACGGGGCCTGCTCGGCATAGTCCGGGAGGAGCGGGGGGTGCGGGACGACGTACGACCAGACGCGTCCGCGCCCGCTGACCTGGCGCCACTCGCTCGCGAAGGACTGGCAGTGGGGGCAGCAGGGGCGGGGCGGGAAGCGGGGTTCGGCGCAGTCGGCGCAGGTCTGGACGCGGAGTTCGCCCTGGGCGGCGTACTCCCAGAAGGGGGCGCCGTCCTCGTCGATGACAGGGGTCAGCATCTCAACTCCTCAGCTCCTCGGACTTCTCAGCTCCTCGGACTTCTCAATTCCTCAACTCCGCAGGAGAAGGGCGGAGGTGGGGACGCCCTCGCCCGCGGTGACCAGGCAGGTGGAGGCGTCCGGGACCTGGGCGGTGCTGGTGCCGCGCAGTTGGCGTACGCCCTCGTTGATGAGGTTGAAGCCGTGGACGTACGCCTCGCTGAGGCCGCCCCCGCCGGTGTTGATCGGCAGCCGGCCGCCGCTCTCCAGGGCGCCGCCCTCGGTGAACGCGCCGCCCTCGCCGCGTCCGCAGAAGCCGTAGCCCTCCAGTGAGAGGGGGATGAGGGCGGTGAACGCGTCGTAGATCTGGGCCACTTGGACGTCGTCGGGGGTGAAGTCGGCGTGTTTCCAGAGGTGTCGGGCGGCTGTCCAGGCCGGGCCGGTCAGCGGGTCGTCGTTCCAGTAGTTGACCATGCCGTGGTGCTGGGCGGGCAGGCCCTGGGCGGCGGAGTGGATGTAGACGGGGGTGCGGCGGCAGTCGCGCGCCCGCTCCGCCGACACGACCACACAGGCCAACGCGCCATCCGTCTCAAGGCAGTTGTCGAAGAGGCAGAGGGGTTCGCTGATCCAGCGGGAGGTCATGTACATCTCGCGGGTGAGCGGACGGTCGTACATGATCGCGTCCGGGTTCTGGTTCGCCCGGTTGCGGCAGGCGAGGGCGACGTTGAAGAGGTGGTCGCGGGTCGTGCCGTACTCGTGCATGTGGCGGCGCGTGAGCATCGCGATCTCGTCGGAGGGCCGGAGGAGGCCGAAGGGGCGCGTCCACTGGGCCGGGGTGGGGAGTTGGGCGGTGGTGTTGCGCCACGGGCGGGGGCCCGAACCCCGCTTCCGCGACCTCCAGGCGACGCCGACCGTGGCCTGCCCGGCGGCTATCGCGGTGGCGAGATGGGCGACGGTGGCGCAGGAACCGCCGCCGCCGAAGCCGACCTTGGAGAAGAAGGTGAGGTCACCGAGGCCGAGTGCCTTGGCGACCTCGACCTCGTCGGTCTCCTCCATGGTGTAGGAGGCCAGCGCGTCGACCTCGGCGGGTGCGATGCCCGCGTCGTCGAGCGCGGCGAGAATCGCTCGGCACGCCAACGTGCGTTCGTTCTCGGGGAGTTGGCGGGCGAAGGGGGTCTGGCCGATCCCGGCGATGGCGGTGGCGTCCTTGATTCCGGTGACGTCCTTGCTACCGGCCTTGACTGGTGCGACTGCCATGACTGCACACACCTCCGCGCGAGAGCCCGGCTGCTGATACCTGCTGATACCTGCTGATGCCGCTGCCTGTCGACGGCTGGCCGACGGCTGCTGACAGGGCGTCAGGTTACAGCTAATCTGACGGACAGTCAGCTCTTGTGCGGTGAGGTGTTCTGGGGAGGCTCGCGGTGCGCGGTGACGTGGAGTGGGGCAGCATTCCGGGGCTGGTCCGGGCGGCGGTTGCGCGGTACGGCGACACCGAGGCGGTCGTGGACGGCCGTACACGCGTCTCGTACACGGAGTTGGGCGCGCGGGTGGAACGCGCGGCGGCGGCCTGCGTCGCGAGCGGGGTGGAGCCCGGCGACCGGGTGGCGATCTGGGCGCCCAACTCCCTCGACTGGATGGTGGCCGCGCTGGGCGCGGTGTCGGCCGGCGCGATCCTCGTACCGCTGAACACGCGCTTCAAGGGGACGGAGGCCGCGTACGTACTGGCGCGCAGCCGTGCGAAGTTGCTGTTCGTGACCGGGACGTTCCTCGGCACGTCGTACGTGGCCTCGCTGCGAAGGGCGGCGGGGACGGGCGACGGCGGCGGGCCCCTTCCCGGGCTGCCGGAGCTGACGGACGTGGTGGTGCTGGGGGAGGACGCGCCGGCCGAGTTCCGTACGTGGAAGGACTTCCTGGCGGGCGGCGACGGAGTGGACGCGGCGGTCGTACGGTCGAGGGCGGAGGCGGTCGAGGGCACCGACCCCTCGGACATCGTCTTCACCTCCGGCACGACGGGCCGGCCTAAGGGTGCCGTGATCACGCACGCGCAGTCGCTGCGGGCGTACGAGATCTGGAGCGAGCTCGCGGGCCTGCGGGAAGGCGACCGCTATCTCGTCGTGAACCCCTTCTTCCACACGTTCGGCTACAAAGCGGGGGTGCTGGCCTGCCTGATGCGGGGCGCGACGCTGATCCCGCAGCCGGTGTTCAACGTCGACACGGTGCTGGCGAACGTGGCGGCGGAGCGGGTGTCGGTGCTCCCCGGGCCGCCCACTCTCCTCCAGTCGCTTCTCGACCACCCGTCCCGGTCCGCGTACGACCTGTCGAGCCTCCGCCTGATGGTGACGGGGGCGGCGGTGGTGCCGTTGCGGCTGGTGGAACGGTTGCGTACGGAGCTGGGGGTCGCCGCCACTGTCCTGACGGCGTACGGGCTGTCGGAGGCGAGCGGCATCGTCACGATGTGCCGCCGGGGAGACGAGGCGCCGGTGATCGCGTCGACGTCCGGGAGGGCGATCCCGGGCATCGAGGTGAGGGTGGAGGCGCCGGTGGGGGAGCCCGGGGAGGTGCTGGTGCGGGGCTTCAATGTGATGCGGGGCTACTTCGAGGACGCGGACAGCACGGCCGAAGTCGTCACGGGGGATGGGTGGTTGAGGACCGGGGACGTGGGCGTACTGGACGCCGAGGGCAACCTGCGGATCACCGACCGCATCAAGGACATGTTCATCGTCGGCGGCTTCAACGCCTACCCGGCGGAGATAGAGCAGCAGCTCGGACTGCACCCGGATGTAGCCGACGTCGCGGTGATCGGGGTCCCGGACGCGCGCCTGGGGGAGGTCGGCAAGGCGTACGTGGTGCGGCGGCCGGGGGTGAGCCTGACCGGGGACGACCTGATCGCCTGGGCGCGCCGGGAGATGGCGAACTACAAGGTGCCGAGAGCGGTGGAGTTCGTGAGCGGGCTGCCTCGGAACGCGAGCGGGAAGGTGGTGAAGGGGGAGTTGCGGGGGTGGTGAGTTGAGATGAGTTGACGGGGGAAACTGCGGGCGGCTCAGTGGGTCTGTGTCTGTGTCTGTGTCTGCGGCTGGGTGCGTCGGGCGTAGGCGCGGGCCGCGCGGGCTCGGTCGCCGCAGCGGGTGGAGCACCAGTGACGGCGTCCGGTGCGCAGCAGATAGCGGGTGCAGGGGGCGGACCCGCAGGCGGCGAGGCGGTCGGCGTCGGGCCCGGTGAGCAGGTCGGCGGCGTTGGCGGCGAGGGCCGCGAGAGCGTGGTCGAGGATCTGGGTCGTGGGGTGCGCGGCGGCGCGGTGCAGACCGCGCGTCTCGTCCCAGCGCAGCAGGGAGGCCGCCGGGGCCCGGGTCAGTGCGTCGTTGACGGCGACGAGAGCGCTCGGCGGGGCGGCGTGCCCGTCGACCCGGGAGGCGAGCAGCGCCCTGATCTGCTCGCGCAGCGACCGCAGTTGGGCGGCGCACATCTCCTGCAGGCCGGCGTCGACCGGGGCGAGACCGCGTTCGGTGAGCCACTGGTTGGCGGTGGCCGGGGTGCCGATCAGGTCGAGGAACTGGCCGCCGGGCAGGGCGACGACGCTGTTGGCGAAGTCGAGCGCGGGGTACTCCTCCGCCCCCGGCGCGGGCGGCGGGCTCGGCTCGGCGGGCACGGGCACAGGCGCGAGCATCCTCATGGTTCTCACGTTCTCACGGTACAGCTTGCTCGTATCCGTGAGAAACGGTTACGGTCTTCTCACGGATAAACCGTCTCTCATCCGTGAGGTGTCTTCTTCATGGCTTCTGGCAGTACGCCCAGCGAGCAGGTTCCCGTCCACGTGTTCGGGGGCCCGACCGCCCTCATCGAGTACGGCGGGCTGAGGTTCCTCACCGACCCGACCTTCGACCCGCCCGGCGACTACCCGGCCCCCAAGGGCCCGCCCCTGACGAAGACCGCGCCCTCGGCCGTCACGGCCGCCGACCTCGGCACCGTCGACGCGGTGCTGCTCTCCCACGACCAGCACCCCGACAACCTCGACCACTCCGGCCGGGCCCTCCTCGCCGACGTACCCCTCACCCTCACCACCCCCAGCGGCGCGGGCCGCCTCGAAGGCAACGCCCGGGGTCTCGCGCCCTGGGAGTCCGTCGCACTGAGCCGCCCCGACGGCGGGACGGTGACCGTGACGGGCGTGCCCGCCCTGCACGGACCCGAGGGGGTCGCGGACGTCGTGGCGATCGCCGGCGAGGTCGTCGGTTTTGTCCTGACCGGGGACGACCTGCCCACGGTCTACGTCAGTGGGGACAACGCCTCGCTCACTCACGTCAAGGAGATCGCCCAGCGGTTCGGCCAGATCGACACCGCCGTCCTGTTCGCCGGGGCCCCTCGCCGGCCCATCTTCGACGGCGCGCTGCTCGTCCTCGACAGCGCCCAGGCCGCCGAGGCCGCCGAGATTCTCGGAGCGCGCCGGGTGGTCCCCGTCCACTGCGACAGCTGGGCCCACTTCACCGAGGGCCGCGCCGATGTCGAGGCCGCCTTCACCGCGGCCGGACTGGAGGACCGGCTGCAACTGGACTGACGGGGGCGACTGGACGACGGGCGGCCTTCCGCGCCTACCGGAAGCCGAGGTGCGGGTCGGTTCCGGCCAGCTCGGCGCTGGCGGTCCACAGGTCGGCGGCGACGGCCGGGTCTGCCATATGGGCGGGGACGGTCTCACTCCGTGGTGTGCCGCGGAGGCCGAAGACCCTCGGCCCCCACAGCTGTCCTCCCCGCACCTGTGAGTCCAGGACGGCACGGACGACGGGCCATGCTCCGGCGTCCTTGCCCTGCACCAGGAGCCCGGCGGGCAGGGACCGCAGGCGCTCGCCGGCGGTTGTCGCGTGTATCGGCGGGCGGGACGGGGTGAGGGCGTCCAGTGCGCCGCCGGGGTGGGCCACCACGCTGAGCACCGTGCTGTCGGCGGCGCGCAGGCGACGCTCGAGTTCGAAGGCGAAGCACATCTGCGCCAGTTTCGATCGGCCGTAGGTGCGCTTGGGCTGGTAGTCCTGGGTCGACTGGAGATCGGCCATATCCAGTCGCTCGGATCGGGCCGCGAAGCTTCCCACCGTCACGATGCGGGCGCCCGGGGCCGCGGACAGGAGGGGGGCCAGCCACTGGGTGAGCGCGAAGTGACCGAGGTGGTTGGTGCCGAACATCAGCTCGTGGCCGTCGTTCGTCTCCCGACGCGGCGGGTCGTCGAGTGCGACCCCCGCGTTGTGGACCACGGCGTCGAGATGACCGAGGTCCAGCCTTTCCACGGCGGCCTTCAAGGACGTCAACTCGGCCAGGTCCAGTCGCAGGTGCCGCACGTGCGCGCCGGGGACGCGCGAGCGGATCGAGGCGATGGCGGCGTCGGCCTTCGCGGGGTCCCGGCTGCCGAGCACCACGAGGGCGCCGGTGGCGGCGAGTTGCTCGGCGACGAAGTAGCCGATCCCGGCGTTGCCTCCGGTGACCAGGAAGTTCCTGCCCTCGGCAGACGGCAGCCGGTGAACGTCCCACGGCCGCCGGCTCGGGGTTGCGGAAGACACGATGACAAGCTCCTTGCGCTCGGGGACAGCGTGCTCACGGGGAGCACCGACCCACCCAAGGTCGCAACCTGCACCGACACGGCGCTGACAGATCAGGGCCGCCGCCGACAGACTGCCGACAAACCTTCCGTTTGGGCCGGTACCGGGTGTGTACCGGGTGTGCCGCGCGGGGGTGTAGAACGCGTAGTACGGTTGTGGCATGGAGGGTCGCAGTGAAGTGCCGCTCAGAGAACTCAACCAGCAGACCTCGCGGGTCATGGCCCGCGTCGAGGCGGGCGAGACCGTCACCATCACCAAGGACGGTGTGCCGATAGGGGACATCGTGCCCCACGGCGTGCGCGACGGGATTCGTACCGGGCGGCCGGTTTACGCCTTCAGAACCGACCCGATGGGCTCGCTGGAGATCCCCGACCTGGGGGGACCAGTACTGGGTGACGACGAGATCGACGAGACTCTGCGGGGGATGGGCGCCACTGATGGCTGAAGTGTCCGGACCCGCGATTCCGGTAGCCATCGCCGACACGAACGCGCTGTACCGCCTGTTCACGCCCAAGGACCCGCGTCACGCCGCGCACCGGGCGGCTCTTGCCAGAGTGGGGCACCTCGTCGTCTCCCCGATGGTCCTCACCGAACTCGATTACCTCCTCACGGAGCGAGTAGGGCCCCGGGCGTCCATGAACGCTCTCGACTTCGTCGCAGGCCAGGTGGAAGCCCGCCGATTCGGGATCCCGGACTCCGCACCGCACCTACGCGGCGCGATGGCGGTGATGCGGGGCTATGAGGACGCCGGTGGCGGCAAGGGGGTAGGCCTCGCGGATGCCATGAACGTGGTGCTGGCCGCCGCGTTCCAGACCGCCGACGTCTTCTCCACGGACCGGCACTTCCGCATGATGCGCCCGCTCACAGGGGAGACGGCGTTCCGGCTGCTGCCGGACGACCTCTGAGCGCCTCAGCCCTTCACGTCCGTGAGGAAGGCTGCCCAGGCCCCGGCCTGGAAGAGGAGGACGGGGCCGTTGTGGGGGGCGGTTTTGGAGTCGCGTACGGGGACGACTCCGGGGGCAGATGAGACCTCGACGCAGTCTCCGCCGGTGCCGTTGCTGTAGCTGCTCCTGCGCCACAGCGCAGAGGTCAAATCAAGCTCGGTGTTTGCCATTTCGATAGTCCTCAGCCGCAGTTTCGATCATGGCCAGGGACGCCTCGGGTGGCAGAGCGGCGGCCCTGAGCAGATCGTACGACTCTCGGTACTGCTTCACGAGCGCCGGGTAGTCGATGAGTTGCCCGCTGTGCAGGCTTTCGGTGTAGACGACGGGTGGGGCGTCCGCGAAGGCCATCATCTTGGTCATGCCCATCATGAACGGGTGGGCCGCGGTGGTTTCCGGAACGATCTGCACAATGGAGTGCGTCGTCCTGATCACCTTTGCGATGTGCTCCAGGAGTTCGGCCATCCCCGCGTCGGGAAGGACTCGGCGGTGCAACAGTGACTCGTCCAGGATGGCCCAGAACGCGGGAGGTTGCTCGGTGTCGAAGATCGCTGCCCGCTCCATCCGGGCCTGGACCTTCTCCTCGACCTCCGCGTCAGAGACCCGAGGCATCGCCGCGCGCGTGAGTGCGCGGGCGTAAGCGGCCGTCTGGAGCAGGCCAGGCACCAGCATCGGTGCCCACTCCTCGATCGACTCAGCGTGCTGCTCCATCTCCAGCACATCCGCGAAATACTCCGCATGCCCCGACTGCTTCGCCCGCCGCGCGTCTTCACAGCGTCGGACGAAAAAGCCGTCCGTGCCGAGTTTCTGGTCGACGTGTTTTGCCAGGTCCATCGTCATCCGGCGTTCGCCGCGCTCGACCTGGCTCAGGAACGAGATGCCGCGCCAGCTTCCCTCGACCAACTGCTCCAGGGTCAGGCCCGCCTGCTCCCTCCGGAAGCGCAACTCGGCGCCGTAGAAGGAGGGGACGTTCGCCGACGCGTCGGGGTTCTTGGCTACGGGCACGACGTACCACCGTCTCTTTCCAGTTGCGCTGTGCAATCTGAACGCCTTCCACCGTACGCACCGTCACGTCACTCTGTAAGGGAATCGTCACAGAGCGCACGTATGTGTGCGTTGAGCAGGAAGGTCCCCATGGAGTCGACGCCGCCCCAGAACCAGAACCAGAACACCACCGTCTTCGACGCGACCCTTTGCGTCGAGGAACTCCGTGCCGCCCTCGGAGAGCACGGCATCACCCTGCCGTCCCTGCGGATCGATCTGCCGGGTTTCGCGGGGAGTTACCAGCCGACCAGAGGGCACGTCGAGCTGGGCGGCTGCAACGCGGCCACCGCGAGGAAGCTGGCCGCCGTGCTGAGGAACGCGGCCGGGCGGTGAGCGGGGCGGAGTTCGGGGCCGAGCTGTTGGCTGTCGCCAAGGTGGTGCCGGAGCTGCGGCGGGCCGTGCGGGAGTGGTTGGGGGAGGTGTGCGAACCGGTGGGCGGGGACGTCGAGTTGTGCGTCACCGAGCTGGTCGGCAACGTCATCCGGCATGTGGGGGAGGGGACCCCCGTCTCCGTACGGGTCGCCCGCGTCGACGGCGCTCGTATCAGGGTCGCCGTCAGCGATCCCGACCCGCGAGCCCTGCCGGTGCTGCTCAGCGCCACGGCGGCCGACGAGTCGGGACGTGGACTGGGGCTGCTGGGCGCCCTCGCCGTGCGGTGGGGCGTGGAGGTCGAGGCCGTGGGCAAGACGGTGTGGTGCGAGTTGGCGGGTCCCGGTGTCCCGCGGGCCGTGGAGTGTCGGCGGGTTAGCGTCGAGCTGGGGAGTGAGCGTCGGGCTCAGGAGCGTGCATCCAGCCTCCAAGCCGCCCGATAGACGCACGACACACCGGAGGACCGACGAAAGTCCGTAGCCAGGCTGGTTCCCGAGTCGGTGCTGATCGCTTTCCCACGCGCACGGAATTCGTTTCCCACCACGAAGAAGCGATCGATCCCTGGGTCACCGCATCCAGTCGGTGGTTCTGCCTCCTACAGCTTCACCGAGAGATTCCCTACCGTGGCCGTTATGGTCAGCTCGCCACCGATCGCGTGCAGGTATGCGGCCATGGTCGAAGTGTCCAGGCGGGCGAGGCCCCGCTCGATCTGGCTGACCCGCCCCTGGGTGACCCCCATGGCCTTGGCGACCTGGACCTGCGTGAAGCCTTGGGCTTTGCGGAGAGCGGCCAGTTCGTGTCCTCGCTCGGCGTCGACCATCTCCGCCTTTATGGCGTCGATGCGCTCGCGCTTCTCGGGGGTGATGTCGGCCGTCAGGTCGGCCATGGTGCCGAGTTTCATCTGTCCTGCCCTTCCTTTTTCTCCTGCTCCAGCGCTTCAAGGTAAGCCGTGTACTTGTCGTCCGCTTCCTTGACCGCTCTGGGATACCAGGCTGCCCACCGCCGCCCGGCCGCCTTGTTGTCCGCTACCAGGAAGATGGCCCGCCGTTCGGGGTCGAAGACGAACAGCATCCGGATGCTCACCGTGCCGCCGCTGCGCGGACGCAGTTCCCGCATGTTCCGGTAACGGCTCTTCTCAATCGCGCCGACCGTCGGGCGGCGGAGCGCCGGGCCCACCTCAAGGAGCCGTTCCAGGGCGGCTATCACATGAAGGTGGCTGTCCGGGTCCTCCTTGGCGAGCGTCTTGATCCAGTCCAGCACATCTTCAAAGAACCGCAGCTCATAGGGTTCGGCCACACACAAAAATTAGCATGAACTAATATTGTGGGCAACCTGGGGATTCCTCTTGCACTGGGTCACCTTGCCGCGAGGAATGCTGTCGGCGCTTCTCACTTGAGTCCTGGCAGGAGCCGCAGTTCGCTGATCTTCAACAGCCGCGCGAGGGCCAGGAAGGCCAGGGCCAGCGTGAGTGTTCCAGCGGTCAGGGCGAGCGCGTTGGGCCCGGTGCCGGAGCCCGAAGTCGCGGCACAACCGCGGGCGGCGGTCCACCCCAGGGCCGCGGCCGGGCCTGCGGCGCACAACAGCTTGGCGTACGTACGGCGCAGTGCTCCGTCGTACGACACCCCCCGGACACACCACGACCGCGACGGCTCCCCCTCCGCGCCGCCGCGGTCGTTCCCCCCGTCCCGGTGTACGTCTGTCAGATGTACGTCCGTCAGGTGTACGTCAGTTGGAGACGGTGGCTCAGGCCTCTTCGCCCGTTGCGTGGACGTCGTTCGGCTTGGTGGTCGTCGGTTCCGTCGTCGCGTGGACGTCGCCCAGGATCGTCGCCGTGGCCTTGGTCTTCTTGGCCGGTTCGGTCGTCGCGTGGACGTCGCCCAGCGTGGTGGCCGTGGCCGGCTCGCTCGTCGCGTGTACGTCGGTCGGCTTGACTGTGTCGCTCATCTTGCTGTCTCCCCTGAAGCCTGAATGGTGACCGGTAGGACTGAGGGCCCCGCCCCGCGACTCCCCCGCGGACTGCGGGGCGGGGCCCCTGGGCCGGTTCACCTTAAGAGGTCCGGCCCTCTGTCGTTCCGCCTGCCCCCCGACGCGACGGCTCGACAGGGACGAGCCTGCCGGACGGCGATAAACGAACGATGAACGCCGCTCGTTATTCGGTTCGCCCGAGCAACCTTCAGCAGTTCGTACGCGTCGTGCGGCCGAGCAACTCCCGTACCGCGTCCGCCTCCGGTGCCCCCAGCGACTCGAAGATACCGAGCGCCTCCTGCCAGCACACCTGGGCGCGGTCGAGTTGGTTGATGCCGTGCAGGGCGCGGCCGAGGACCGTGAGGACGTTGCCGCGTCGCCACTCGCCGCCGATGCCCCGCAGGACCGTCAGCGCCTGCTCGGCGTTGGCCGCCGCGCGTGCCGAGCGGGAGGCTGCGAGGTCGACCTCGGCGAGGCGGAAGAGGGTCATGCCCTCCCACAGGCGCTGTCTGCTGTCCCGGAAGATCCGCAGCGCCTGGTCCAAGTTGTCCGCCGCGTCAACGAGTTGGCCACTTTGGGTGAGCGCCAGGCCCAGCGCGTAGCGGCCGTTGGCGCCCCGTACGGTGTGGCCCATCGCGTCGTACATCGCCGTGCCCTGCTGGGCGAGGGCCACCGCGCTGTCGGTGCGGCCCGTGGCGAGGTGGATGCGGGACAGGTTGCACAGGGCGCTCGCCTCGCCGGGGCGGTCGGCGAAGGCGCGGTAGCTCTCGATGGCGCGGGTGAAGTGGGCCTCGCCCGCGTCGTGCCGGTTCTGGTAGAGCGCGACGACGCCGCTGATGTTGGACGACCAGCAGGCGGTGTACTCGTCGTCGGCGGCGAGCGCCAACTCCGTTGCCCGCTCGGATTCCTGGACGGCGGCGTCGAAGAGGCTGCCGGAGACGTGGTGCACGAAGGCGAGGGTGGTGAGGGCGCGCGCCTCGGTGCGTTGGCACCCGGATGCCCGCGCCGCGTCCCGTACGGTGGCCGCGACCGCCTCGTACTCACGGGAGTTGGTGCCGGACTCGGCCAGCTCGACGGCCGCCCACAGGACGTCGGCGGCGCGGCGCAGGGTGTGCGGCTGGGTCGCGGACTGCCGTACGCAGGCCAGCACGCACACCGCCTCCGCGTGCACCCAGTCCTGCGCGGCGTGGCTGTCGGCGAAGGTCAGCCCGGGATACTCCGCCTGCTCCAGGTTGTCGACGAGCCTGTCCTCGGGGCGCTGGATCCGGTAGGTCGCGGCGACCGTCGCGAGGTAGAAGTCGAGGAGCCGGGACATCGCCGACGCCCGTTCGCCGGGCGGGTGTTCGTCCCGTTCGGCGCATGCACGCGCGTAGAGTCGTACGAGGTCGTGGTAGCGGTAGCGGCCCGGCGCCGCCGATTCCAGCAGCGAGGTGTCGACCAGGGACTCCAGGACTTCCTCGGCGTCGTCGACCGGCAGGTTCAGGACGGCCGCTGCCGCCGCCAGGGAGATGTCGGGGCCGTCGGCAAGGCCCAACAGGCGAAAGGCGCGGGCCTGTTGGGCGTCCAGGGCGCCGTAGCCGAGTTCGAAGGTCGCCTTCACGGCGAGGTCGCCTGCCTGGAGCTCGTCCAGGCGCCGGCGTTCGTCGCCCAGCTTCTCCGCCAGGACGGACACCGTCCACGTTCTGCGCGCCGCCAGCCGGGACGCCGCGATCCTGATCGCCAGCGGCAGGAAACCGCAGGCCGCGACCACGTCCAGGGCGGCCTTGCGCTCGGCGGCGACCCGTTCCTCGCCCACGATCTTCGTGAACAGCTGGAGGGCCTCCTCGGGGGACATCACGTCCAGGTCGACGAGATGGGCTCCGGCCAGGTCCACCATCCGTACCCGGGAGGTGACCAGGGCCGCGCAGCCCTCCGTGCCGGGCAGCAGCGGACGTACCTGGGCGGCGTCGCGCGCGTTGTCCAGCAGGACCAGGACCCGGCGGCCGTCCAGCACCGAGCGGTACAGGGCCGCGCGTTCCTCCAGCGAGTCCGGGATCGCCGAGTCGGGCGTGCCGAGGGCGCGCAGGAAGGCGCCGAGGACGGTCTCCGGCTCTGCCGCCCGGGTGCCCGCCCCCTGGAGGTCGATGTACAACTGCCCGTCGGGGAAGGCGGATCGGGCCTGGTGGGCCACGTGCACGGCGAGCGTCGTCTTGCCCACGCCGCCGATACCGGCCAGCGCCGATACGGCCATCACCCGGCCCTGCGCCGAGGACGCCGACGAGGCGGACGACAGGACCTTGCTCAGCTCGGAGACAAAGGCGGAGCGGCCCGTGAAGTCCGGGACCGTGGCCGGGAGTTGAGCGGGCCGGACAGGTGCGGGGGTCGGTTCCGGTGCGAGCGGGGCGGAGGGCTCGGCGAGACCCGGGTCCGCCTGGAGGATGCGCTGCTGCAACTCCTTGAGGCCGGGCCGGGGATCGACGCCGAGTTCGTCGGCGAGGAGGCGGCGCGTGTCCGCGTACACCGCGAGGGCCTCGGCCTGCCGGCCGCTGCGGTACAGCGCCAGCATCAGCAGCTCGCGGAGGCGCTCCCGGAGCGGATGCTCGGCCGTGAGGGCGGTCAACTCGCTGACGGACTCGGCGTGGCAGCCCTGCTCGAGGTCCATGTCGAGGCGGGATTCGAGGAGTTGGAGCAGCCACTCCTCCAACCGGGCCCGCTGGGCGTCCGCGTAGGGTCCCGGGACGCCTGCCAGCGGCTTGCCGTCCCACAGTTCCAGTGCCTGGTTGAGGACGTCCCGCGCATGGGACAGATCACCGGCGCTCTTGGACTTCTCGGCCTCCGCGGCCAGTTCCTGCGCGACCGTCACATCGAGCGCGCCCTCCGCGAGCGAACGGATCGCGTAGCCGCCGGACTCGCTCACCAGCACCCAGGCGCCCAGCACCTTCCGCAGCCGCGACGCGTACGTCCGTACCGCCGCCAGCGCCTGCGAGGGCGGTTCCTCGCCCCACAGCGCGTCGATCAGCTCGGCCGCCGTCGCCGTCCGGCCCTCGCGCAGCAACAGCGCCGCCAGCAGCGCCCGTTGCTGCGGAGAACCGGTGGGCAGCGACTCCTCGTCGCGCCAGGCCCGTACCGGCCCGAGCACGCTGAAGCGCAGCGCCGCCGAGGAATCATCCGGAGAGTCCGCCGGGGACATTACCGGCGTATCCCTGGGATCCCGCTGTGCCGGCACCCGCGGTACAGCCGGTATGTCACCCATCACCGCTCCCTGCCGAACTTCAAGACCAGAACAGCAGTTTGCCTTGTCCATGGCATGTGCGTCAGCTCCGGGGACAGTGATCACAGACGGGCGCACGAGGTATCACAGGGTTCTCACACGGTCTCCGCACAGGTTTCCACAGAAAGGGACACCCGGCCGCGTAGCTGACGGTTCGTCAGATCAGCGCTACCGTGCCTTTCATGGAGACGACTGTGGAGAGTGCTGTGGAGAGCGCTGGGGAGAGTGCGGAGACCTCTGCCCCCGTGTTCCCGAAGATCATCTCGGTGGACGACCACACGGTGGAGCCCCCCAACGTCTGGCAGGACCGGCTGCCGAAGAAGTACCTGGACATCGGCCCCCGTGTGGTCCGGGCGCCGCTGAAGGAGATGTCGTTCCTCGGTGGCCGGTTCAAGCCCGTCATGGGCGAACCCGGCGACGACGGCCCGATCGGCGACTGGTGGATCTACGAGGACCTGCGCCGCCCCCTCACCCGCCTCGACACCGCCGTCGGCTACGACCGGGACGAGATCAAGCTCGAAATCATCACCTACGAGCAGATGCGCCCGGGTTCCTACGATGTCCCGCAGCGACTGGCCGACATGGACATCAACCACGTCCAGTCCGCCGTCTGCTTCCCGACCTTCCCGCGCTTCTGCGGCCAGACCTTCACCGAGGCGGCGGACCACGAGCTCGGGCTGCTCGGCGTACGCGCGTACAACGACTGGATGGTGGAGGAGTGGTGCGGTCCGGCCGCCCAGGGGCGCCTTATACCGCTCACCCTCATCCCGCTCTGGGACGCCGAGTTGGCGGCGGCCGAGGTTCGCCGCAACGCCGCCCGGGGGGTCCGCGCGGTCGCCTTCTCCGAGATCCCCCCGCACCTCGGCCTGCCCTCCGTCCACGGCGATGACTGGGACCCCTTCCTCGCCGCGTGCGCCGAGACGGGCACCGTCATCGCGATGCACATCGGCTCGTCGAGCCGTATGCCGTCCACGTCCGCCGACGCCCCGCCCGCCGTCGGCTCCACCATCACCTTCGCCAACTGCTGCTTCTCGATGGTCGACTGGCTGATGAGCGGCAAGTTCGAACGCTTCCCGCAGCTGAAGATCATGTACGCGGAGGGCCAGATCGGCTGGATCCCGTACATCCTGGAACGCGCCGACGTGGTCTGGGAGGAGAACCGGGGCTGGGGCGGAGTCGCCGACAAGGTCCACCGGCCGCCGTCCGAACTGTTCGCCGACCACGTCTACGGCTGCTTCTTCGACGATGCCTTCGGCCTGCGCAACCTCGACTCGATCGGCGTCGGAAACGTCCTCTACGAGACCGACTACCCCCACTCCGACTCCACTTGGCCCGGTTCGAGGGAGGTCGGCGAGCGACAGATGGGCCATCTGGACCCGGAGGTCGTGGAGCGGATCGTACGAGGCAACGCGATCGAACTGCTGGGCCTGACGCCGGACGGGCTGTGGCGGCCCGGCACGTCGGCGTAACGGGAGGAAACTGGCGTACAACCCTTAGCGTCGCTGGTCATCCGGTACCGTGAACTTCCTTGGGGGGCCAAGTGGTCGGAATGTGAAGACGTGTTGCCGAGCGCGGCTGCCCCCACAGGACTTAGCGTCCGCAGTGACCGCACAGCGAAAAACGGGGGCCGTCCGTTGCCGTACACCGCCGAGATCAGCCGGACCAACCCGGGATGCTTCATCTTCCTCGTGGACCAGTCCGCTTCCATGAGCGACCCGATGGAGAGCGGTGAGACGACACAGCC
This sequence comes from Streptomyces sp. NPDC047042, assembly GCF_040644035.1. Lineage (NCBI taxonomy): Bacteria > Bacillati > Actinomycetota > Actinomycetes > Kitasatosporales > Streptomycetaceae > Streptomyces > Streptomyces sp. NPDC047042. The sequence goes on from NZ_JBEYVP010000010.1 coordinate 257,330, forward strand.
GCGCGCCGAGGTGGTCGCGGGCGCCATCAACCGGCTGCTGACGGAACTGTCGGTCAAGTGCGCCAAGGAGGAAGGCGTACGCGACTACTTCCACGTCGCCGTCATCGGCTACGGACACCAGCACGTCGGCTCCGCCTACCAGGGCGTCCTCGCCGGCCGTGACCTCGTTCCGCTGAGCGAGGTCGCCAACAACCCGGCGCGGGTGGAGAGCCGTACCAAGAAGGTGCCGGACGGCGCCGGCGGGCTGGTCGAGACGACCGTGCAGTTCCCGGTGTGGATGGACCCGGTGACCAACGGCGGCACACCGATGACCCGCGCCCTCGGCTACGCCGACACCCTCGTGTCCAACTGGGTCGACGCCCACCCCAGCGGCTTCCCGCCCATCGTCCTCAACCTCACCGACGGCGAGTCCACCGACGGCGACCCGACCAGCGCGGCCATCGGCCTCGCCTCGCACGCCACCGCCGACGGCCCGGTCCTCCTCTTCAACCTGCACGTCTCCGGCACCGGCGGCGCCCCCATCACCTTCCCGGACAACGAGGAACAACTGCCGGACACGTACGCCAAGTTGCTGTTCCAGATGTCCAGCGTCCTGCCCAGCCACATGCGTTCGTACGCCGCCTCGCAGGGCCACCGGGTCAGCGAGACCACCCGGGGCTTCGTCTACAACGCCGACATCGTCTCCATCGTGGAGTTCCTCGACATCGGCACCCGCGCGACGGAGCTGCGCTGACCATGGGGGACATCCCGGCACTGCCGCAAGCGCAGTGGTTGTGGACGCAGAAGGCCGGCAGCAGCCCCGAGGAGTGCGAGGACGCCGCGTACTGCTGGCAGTCCGGCGAGGCCGGCGTCGACAGCGCCGGACGAGCCGTCGCGTCGCTGTACGCCTCCGTGTCCGACGGCGCCTCGGAGAGCCTCCTCGCCCGCGACTGGGCCGCGCTCCTGGTCCGCGACGCCGTCGAGTCCATGCGCCTCGCCGGTGACTGGTGGCTGGAACTCGGCACGTTCGTACGGGACTTGATGGAGCGGTCCGCCGTGCACTGGGACGCGTTCCTCACCCGCTACCAGGCCGCGCGCGCCGAGGCGGGCAGACCCATCGCCTGGTACGAGCAACCCGGCCTGGAAAAAGGCGCGTTCGCCACCGTGCTGGGAGCGGAGATCCGGGCCACCGTCCTGGAGGACGGCACGACCCACTGGTTCTGGTACGCCTTCGCGCTCGGCGACAGCTGTGTGTTCCAGCTGCGGGACGGGGCCCTGGTGGACTCCTTCCCCCTGCGCTCGGTCGACGAGTTCGGGATCACCCCGCAGCTGCTGGGAAGCCGGAACCGCGATGCGGAACTGGTCGCGGAACGGATGCGGGTGACGTGGGGCGAGCTGCTGCCCGGCGACGAACTCCTGCTCACCACGGACGCGTTGGCAGCCTGGCTGCTGTCCCGGTCAACTAACCCCGATGGCAACGGGGTTGCCGCGCTGCCCGCCTTCTCCTCCTTCGACCAGCAGGACTTCACCGAATGGGTGGACGACCAGCGGGCGCGGGCCCGGATGCGCAACGACGATGTGACCCTCGTCCGAGCGAGAGTGTGAACCTCATCCGTATACCTCGTACAGAGAGAGGGAAGGGGAGGCTCAGGTGGCGGTGTCCCGTGGCGGTCGTCCCGGTCATGATCCCGGCAGTGGTACGGGACCGGCCCGGAAGTTTCCGACGGGGGCGAACTACGCGGAAGCGTTGCAGCACCCCGAACTCTGCTTCCACGACCCCGACTTGAAGCACGGCACGGTCCAGCAGAGCCCGGTACTGGGCCCGAAGGCGATATCCGGGAACTTCGCCAGCGTCTTCTCCGTCACGGCGAAGGACGGGCAGCGGTACGCGCTGAAATGCTTCACCCGGGACAGCGCGACGCTCGGCAGGCGCTACTCCGCCATCAGTGCGGCGCTCGGCGGACTGGCCGCGAGCGGGACGTCCCAGCCGTGGCCGGTCGGGTTCGACTTCCTCGAGCAGGGCGTGCTGGTGGGGCGGGAGTGGTTCCCGGCGGTCAAGATGACCTGGGTGCAGGGCACCGGACTCATCGGCTGGATCGAACGCAACCTGCACGACCCGGCCGCCCTGCACTCGCTCGCCGAGCGCTTCCTCGCCATGACCGCCGACCTGGAGCGGAACGGCATCGCCCACGGCGACCTCCAGCACGGCAACCTCCTCGTGGCCGCCGACGGGACCTTCCGGCTCGTCGACTACGACGGCATGTACGTCCCCGCCCTGCGCGGCGAGCAGGCCACCGAGAACGGCCACCGCAACTACCAGTCGCCCTCCCGCACGGCCGCCGACTACGGCCCCGCCATGGACCGCTTCTCCGCCTGGACCATCGAACTGGCCCTCCTCGCCGTCGCCACCGACCCCGGCCTCTGGACCCAACTCCACGACAGACACGGCGAGTTCCTGATCCTCTCCGAGGCGGACTTCCAGGACCCGGCGACCTCCCTGGCCTGGCCGGTCCTGCTCAGCCACCCCGACCAGCGGGTACGGGACACCGCCGGCCGCGTGAAGAGCTTCCTCGGCAGGCCCGCGTCCGCCCTGCCGCCCCTGACCCCCGACGCCGTGCGGCTCCCGGCACAACGGACGCCGGGGGCGAGCGCTTACGGGGCCGGGGGAGGCCTGGGCGGCAGGGGCCCTACGGTGACGTCCTGGACACCACCGGTCTCCGTGGCCCCCGCGTCCGGAGTACCGGCCTGGATGGCGGGACGCGTGCCCGCCACGACCCCGTCCTCCACGTCCACCCAGCCCCCCGCACAGCCCAGCGGTGGCCCCGGACTCCCCGTGCCCTCGGGGTTCGGCGGGCGGGGTGCCGGTGACCTGTTCGCGGCGGTCGGAGCGCTGCTCAGTACGTCCGCGCCGGGTGCGCTGGTCCTCGCGGCGGCCCAGCCTCTGGACACCCTGCCGGCCACCCAGGGCGTGGCCCTGCTCACCTCCGCAGCCCTGATCGGGTGGGGGCGAGCCCGACGGCCCGAGTACCGGGCGGCGCGGAAACGGGTGCGTGAGCTCAAACGGCGCTCCCGTGAACTGGCGGACCCGGCGAGTGCCCATCAGCGGCTGGAGAAGGAGATCCGGGTCCTCGACGACGCCCTCGCCAAGGACAACACGGCCTCCGACCAGCGCGTACAGGCCCTGCAGATCGAGCTGCGCGACGGCCAGGCCCGTATCACCATGGACCTGAACCGGCGTACCGACCAGGCCCAGCAGCAACTGGTGGGGCTCGCGGCGAAGGAGCAGCGGCGCATCGACAAGGCGCTGGAGCCCGCGATCAGGGCGCACGTCCAGGACAAGCTGCGCGGGACGCCGATCGACGAGGCGCGGTCGCTCAGCAACATGGGCGGCAAGATGGTCCGGGCACTCCAGGACGCCGGCATCCACAGCGCGGCCGATTTCATCGGCGTGGACTTCTCGCACAACCCGTCCGTGGTGTTCCTGGTGGGCCCGGGGGGCCAGCGGATCCGGGTCCCCGGCATCGGCGAGGCCCGCGCGGCCGTCCTCAGCGACTGGCGTCAGGGCCTCGAACGCCGGGCGAGGGCGTCCGCGCCGACGACGCTGCCCGCGGCGGCCAAGGCCCAGATCAAGGCGGACATCGCGGCGCTCCGGGTGGCCCACCGCACGGAGATCAAGCAGGCGGAGGCGGAGGCCCAGCAGAAGAAGGCGGCGCTGCAACGCCGGATCACGGACGAGCGTGGCCGGCTCATGGGGGAACGGCAGCGGAGGGCGATGGATACGCAGCGTCGGCGGGCGGAGTTGCTGCAGCGGCAGAAGCAGTTGGGGGGTGCGGGGGTGGAGCGGGGGCGGGTTGAGGCGGAGCTGTCTTCTGTACGGGGGGTGCTGGGGGTGGGTCGGTATGTACGGTTCCTGTTGACCGGGCGGTAGTTTCCCACCCACCCGCCCGTTTACGGTCCGTATCCAGCTCGGGCCCAAAGACTTTTCCCACCCGCCCACCCGTTTACTGCCTGCTATCAAGCGCGGCCCGCATTCTCAGCCCGTCCGGCGTTTGAGGACGAGGCCCGTTCAGGGCCGAAAGCGGGGGTCTGGGGGCGCAGCCCCCAGGGATGGGACGGGTAGGGGCGGCGGGGGCGAGGAGAGCGTGGGCGGCAACCCCCCCTTGCCCGCCGGTAACCATGGCGCCAGAGTATGAACTGACGGAGCGTCAGATCAACTAACCCCCCGCGAAAAGGGACCCCCATGACCCACTACGGCATGCAACTCCCCATCCAGTCCCAGTCCACCCTCTACGCCGAACCCTGGGAAAACACAGCCACCCCCACCACCCTCCTCGACATCGCCCGCACCGCCGACCACGCCGGCTTCACCTACCTCGCCGCCTGCGACCACGTCGCCATCCCCCACCGCCTCGCCCCCGCGATGAGCACCGTCTGGTACGACCCGGTCGCCACCCTCGCCCACCTCGCCGCAGTCACCGAACACGTCCGGCTCCTCAGTCACGTCGCCGTCGTGGGCCTGCGCCACCCGCTCCTCACGGCCAAGCAGTACGCCACCCTCGACCACCTCTCCGGCGGACGCCTGATCCTCGGGGTCGGGGCAGGCCACGTACAGGAGGAGTTCGAGGTCCTCGGGGCCGACTTCGAGCGCCGGGGCGCCGTACTCGACGAGACGATCGACGCGCTGCGTGCCGCGCTCGGCCCGGACGAATTCCCCGAGCACCACGGCAAGTTCTACGACTTCGAGGGGCTCGGACAGCGGCCGAGGCCCACGCAGGCACACGTACCGCTCTGGGTCGGCGGATCGTCCCCCGCCGCCGTACGCCGGGCCGCGCTCAAGGGCGACGGCTGGCTGCCGCAGGGCGACCCGCGCGACCGGCTCCCGGACCAGATCGCCAGGATCCGGCGGCTGCGCGAAGAGGCCGCCGTCCAGGGGCCGTTCACCATCGGGGCCATCACCGAGCCGCTGTACGTCGGTGAGCCGGGGTGGGACGTCGGGCGGCGGACGGTCAGTGGGCCGCCGGAGGCCATCGCCGAGTCGCTGCGGGCGTACGGCGCGATGGGGGCGGACCAGATCCAGGTGCGCTTCAGGAGCCGGAGCGTCTCCGAACTCACGGACCAGATAAGCCAGTTCGGCGAGGCGGTGGCCCCGCTGCTGTAGAGCACCTGTCTGACAGCCTGACCGCTTCTCTTTGAATCTTTGAACATGTCCATGCTGGGGCGCGTATGTATGAACGTACGGACGTCATGGTCCCGGCGGAAGGACACGCACGGTGCGCACCTCCCGGCTCGTCTCCCATTCCTCACCTTCACCCTCCCCCTCATCCTCACCCCTGCCCAGGCTGGCCGTCGGCCTCGCCTGCGCCGAGGGCGAGTGGCCGCACGAGGACTGGCCGGACCCCGACGATCCACACGTGGGGCGGGCGTTGCACGTGACCCCTCCCTACCGCGAGCTGCGGGAGGAAGGCGCCGTGGATGTCGTCGTCCTGCGGTGCGAGGAACCGGCGACCGAGTTCCCGGTGCTGCTGAGGGCGATGGGGGCCGTGAGCGTCCCGGTGATCGTCGTCAGTCCCCGGCGGGACACGGCGACCGTGGTGGAGGTCTTCCGGGGCGGGGCGGGATATCTGGTCGAGGGCGACTACTGCTCCTGCATGCTGGCCTCGGCGGTCGCGGCGGCCACCGTCGGGCACACCTACCTCTCGCCGATCGCGTGCGCCGCCCTCCGGGAGGCGGCAGCCCAGCAGGCGTCCGGGGAGGGGGCGGGGAACGCGTCCGGCGCCGCCTCGGCGATGGAGCGGCTGCGCAACCTGCTCTCGCCGCGCGAGCGGCAGATCATGGAGCTGTTGTCGACCGGTCTGGGAGCCCAGGAGATCGGGCTCCGGTTGAGGCTGAGCGAGAAGACGGTCCGCAACAACCTCAGCAACATCTACGCCAAGCTCGACGCCCGGGGGAGTACGGACGCGGTCCTGAGATGGCTGGGGGCGACCCCGGCCGTTCGCATGTGAGAACAACCGGTGTCGCCCATTTCGCCTGAGACCTTCACGGCGTGAAAATCACGCGGCGGGAAGAAGATGGCAGACGGCGGCAATCACGCGGCCGGAATCTCCGTGACCGGGATTTCCACATCCGTGACGTTCGCGCCGCCCTGGCCGAAACCGGGTTCCGCCCTGCTGCTGTTCTCCGAGTTCTGGAGTCCATTCGCCTGCGGGGTTCCGCACTCGACGTTGCGCAGCCAGAGGCGGCCGTCCGGTGTGCCGTTCTTCAGGAGTTGCGGATAGAAGACGTGCACGGTGGTGGCGCCCTCGCTCGGTGAGAAGAACACCTTCTGGCCGTCCTGCTCGTCCTTGTACGTTGCCTTGAGGAATCCGCTCACGTCGGTTCGCTTCTCCGACCACATGAAGAATCCGATGTGGTTGGGTTTCACGGTGTCGGTCCGGGAGAAGTCGAATCCGGTTCCCGTGTCGTCACGCTTGAGATTGATCTCCGTCGTGTTGAACTTGGCGCCGATCTCGAAGAACGAGTTCCCGAGCTTCGAGTCGGCGGAAGCGGTGAATCCGTCCTCCAGAGTGATGGACCTCGTCACCGACGCGGACACACTGAACGACTTCGAAAGCGCGCTCGTGGAACCGCAGTTGTCGGTGATGGTGGAAACGCGTTGGTTGGGCCCGAGGTTGTCCCTCTTGAACTGGACGTCGACGAACTCGCAGTTCTCCAGTTTGGGGGAGTTCTGCGCGCAGTCCCTGGTCACTTCGGAGGGTGTGGCGGCACCCGCCTGGTTCATCAGCGGAACGGCCACCGCGATGGCCGCCACCGGGGCCATGGCCATGACGATGCGCTTCTTCTTGCTCCGGTGATGTCCCTTGCGGCTGGTGCGAGTCATGGTGGTTCTCCTTGCTGGGGAGGGGGAAGTCGAGGGCATTAGGCCAGGTCAAGCTGGGGGTTGGCGGTGGGGGGGGGTGGGTGGGGGGAGGTGCTGCGGGACATGGGAGGGCGCCGTCAGCAGTCCTTCTGCAGTCCTTCTGCAGTCCGTCAGCAGTCCGTCAGGACCGGCTTGACGTCTCCGTCCGCGATGCCCGCGGCTCCGGCCGCGCCCGGCAGGATGACGGGTCCCTCGACGAGCTCCGTCGCCACGAAGTTCTTCTCGGGGGAGGCATTGGTGGTGGTGGTCGCCGAGCGGGCGTCGACACGAACCCGCCATTCGCCGGTCATGCGCTGCATTTTCGGCGTGAATTCCATGTGCAGGACCTTGCCGACCGGAACCTCGCGGTTCTCCGTGTCGCCGGCGGTCACCGACCTGACGGTCATGTCGGTCGTTCCCTTGTGCTTGAGCCACGCCCCGCTGAGAAAGCCGAAGAGTCCGCCGCCGGCGCCCTGCTGGGTCGCGGTGTACTTGCCCGAACCCTGGCCGACAGTGGCCTTCCAGGTGATGGCGACCTTCGCCGGTTCGGTGGCGTTCGGCTCGCAGTTCGGGAAGTCGATGGAGGCCTTCTCGGTCGGTCCGTTGAAGGACTCGAAGTTCGTCTCGACGTAGTCGCAGTTGTCGGACTCGAAACTCGGGCCGGCGATCGGGTGCCCGCCGAAGTCGAAGATGTCCTGCTGCTTGCCGTTGAGCACCTTGGCCCGCTCGCACATCTGGATGATCTGCTCGGGTGTCTTCTCCTCGGCCGCGTTCGCCGACGGAAGAAGGGCGATGATCGCGCCGCCTGTCGCGAGTGCCGATCCGACCGCCACAAGCCGGACCTTCTTGTTCTTCAGACGCCTCTTCGCCATGTCGCTCCGTCCGTGAGAATCTCTTGACGTTCCGTTTACTTGGACGTGAAGGATTATTGGGGTCGCTCATGGGCTCCCGACAGGGTCAAATATCCCTACTCATCGGTTACTTGATGTGTGCTGTCGCACACGCCGTGCACTGTCTCGCACGCCGTGTGCTGCCCTGCACGTATCTGACGCATCGTCAGACTCGGCGGTACGATGCTGACCTCCACCGATGTGAACGCTGCGAAGGGGTTCCGCATGGGCAAGCTCGACGGACGGGTGGTCATCGTCACCGGCGCGGCACGCGGTCAGGGGGAGCAGGAGGCCCGGCTCTTCACGGCGGAGGGCGCCCGGGTGGTCGTAGCGGATGTGCTCGACGATCAAGGGGAGGCCCTCGCCAAGGAGTTGGGCGCGCTGTACGTCCATCTCGACGTGCGCGAGGAAGCCGGTTGGCAGGCGGTCGTCGCCGCCGCCGAGAAGGCGTACGGCCGGATCGACGGGCTGGTCAACAACGCCGGCATCCTGCGCTTCAACACCGTCGTCGACACTCCCCTCGACGAGTTCATGCAGGTCGTCCAGGTCAACCAGGTCGGCTGCTTCCTCGGGATCAAGACGGTCGCGCCGCGTATCGCCGAGGCGGGCGGCGGGACGATCGTCAACACCGCCTCGTACACCGGGGTGACCGGGATGGCGGCGGTCGGGTCGTACGCGGCGAGCAAGCACGCGATCGTCGGGCTCACCCGGGTCGCCGCACTGGAGTTGGCGCGCCGGAAAATCCGGGTCAACGCCGTGTGCCCGGGCGCGATCGACACCGCGATGTCCAACCCGGCCGTGCTCGACCCGAACGCGGATGTCGAGGGCTCCGCGCGGGGCCTGGAGCGGATGTACCGCAAGCTGGTGCCGCTGGGGCGGATAGGGCGGCCGGACGAGGTGGCGCGGCTCGCGCTGTTCCTCACCTCGGAGGACTCCTCGTACATCACCGGGCAGCCGTTCGTGATCGACGGGGGCTGGCTGGCAGGCGTCTCCGTCGTGTGACGGGCATACCTGACTGACCGTCAGCTATTGACGCTCCAAGGGGCCGGTGGAACAGTCGACTCATTCAATCTGACGCTGCGTCAGAAACGTCAGAAACGCCTGGAACGGTTACTGGGGACGGTGAACCTCCTTGGAATTCGGGCTCTTTGTACAGGGATACGTGGGCAAGCGGGCCGAGACCGATCCGCTCGCGGAGCACAAGGCGCTGATGGAGGAGACCGAGTACGTCATCCAGGCGGACAAGTCGAACTTCAAGTACGCCTGGGTGTCCGAGCACCACTTCCTGGAGGAGTACTCGCACATCTCGGCCAGTGACGTCTACCTCGGCTACCTCGCCCACGCCACCGAGCGCATCCACCTCGGCTCCGGCATCTTCAACCCGCTCGCCCCGGTCAACCACCCCGTGAAGGTCGCCGAGAAGGTCGCCATGCTCGACCATCTCACCGGCAACCGCTTCGAGTTCGGCTCCGGCCGGGGCGCCGGCTCCCACGAGATCCTCGGCTTCATGGCGGGCATCACCGACATGAACCACACGAAGGAACTCTGGGAGGAGACGATCGCCGAGTTCCCCAAGATGTGGACGCAGGACGAGTACGTCGGCTTCCAGGGCAAACACTGGTCGCTGCCGCCCCGGAAGGTCCTGCCCAAGCCGTACGGGCCCTCCCACCCCGCGATGTGGTACGCCGCCGGCTCGCCGCCCTCGTACGCCATGGCCGCCCGCAAGGGGCTCGGGGTGCTCGGCTTCAGCGTGCAGAAGGTCTCCGACATGGAGTGGGTGCTCGACCAGTACAAGACGGCGATCGTGGACGCCGAGCCGGTCGGGGACTACGTCAACGACAACGTGATGGTGACGTCCACGGCGATCTGCGCGCCGACCCACGCGGAGGCGGTACGGATCGCGGCGGGCGGCGGGCTGCACTATCTGCAGTCGCTGCTGTTCCGCTACCACGACACGTTCCCTCGTCCCGAGGGGTTCCCGGTGTGGCCGGAGACGCTGCCCGAGTTCAACGAGGAGATCATCGAACTCCTCATCTCCGAGGAGCTGTTGATCTGCGGGGACCCGGACGAGGTGCTGACGCAGTGCAAGCGGTGGGAGCAGGCGGGGGCGGATCAGCTGAGCTTCGGGATGCCTATCGGGATCTCGCGGGAGGACACGCTGCAGACGATTCGGCTGGTCGGTGAGCATGTGATTCCGAAGATCGACACGGATCCTGTGCATCGGACTTCGCGGTTCCGTGGGGTTGCCTGAGGGTTCGTGGGCGGGTGCGGGCCCGTTGTGGTTGCTCGCGCAGTTCCCCGCGCCCCTAAAAGAAGGGAGTTGCAGCCTTGCTTGATCACCTGATCAAGGGAGTCACGGTGGTCGACGGGACGGGTGCGCCCGCCTACGTCGCCGATGTCGGGCTGCGGGACGGGCGGATCGCCGTCATCGGGTCCGTGACCGAGGACGCCCGGACCTCCGAAGATGCTGCCGGGCTGGTGCTGGCGCCGGGGTTTGTTGATCCGCATACGCATTACGACGCCCAGCTCTTCTGGGATCCGTACGCCACGCCATCCCTCAACCACGGTGTCACGACCGTCGCCGCCGGCAACTGCGGTTTCACGCTCGCCCCCTTGAATCCATCCCGGCCTGAGGACGCCGACTACACGCGGCGGATGATGTCCAAGGTCGAGGGGATGTCGCTGGTCGCGCTGGAGCAGGGGGCGCCCTGGAGTTGGAGCAGCTTCGGGGAGTACCTGGACGCGCTCGAGGGGCGGATCGCGGTCAACGCCGGTTTCATGGTGGGGCATTGCGCACTGCGGCGGTACGTCATGGGGCCGGACGCGGTGGGCGGGCAGCCGACGGAAGAGCAACTCGCCGCCATGCTCGCCCTGTTCCACGAGGCGATGGACGCCGGCGCCTGGGGATTTTCCACCACCCAGTCGTCCACGCACTCCGACGGCGACGGCAAACCGGTGGCGTCCCGGCACGCACTCCCCGCCGAACTCATCGCCCTTTCCAAGGCAGTCGGCGAGCACGAGGGCACCCAGATCGAGGCGATCGTGGCCGGCTGCCTCGACCAGTTCAGCGACGCCGAGATCGATCTGTTCGTCGAGATGAGCGCGGCGGCCGGACGCCCCCTGAACTGGAACGTCCTCACGATCGACTCGTCCGTACCGGCCCGCGTACCCCGCCAGCTCGAGGCAAGTGAGCGCGCCCGTAAGGCGGGTGGCCGGATCGTCGCCCTCACGATGCCCATTCTCACGCCGATGAACATGTCCCTCGGCACCTTCTGCGCGCTGAACCTGATACCTGGTTGGGGTCCGGTGCTGGGCCTGCCCGTTCCCGAGCGGATCACCCGGCTCGGTGACCCCGCCGTGCGGGCGGAGCTGGTCCGGCGGGCGCAGAGCGAGGAGGCCGGGGTCTTCCGGCGGCTGACGGACTTCGGGCGCTATGTCATCGGGGACACCTACAGCGCGGCCAACGAGGGCCTGACCGGCAGGGTGGTGGAGGACATCGCCGCCGAACGCGGCCTCGACCCCTTCAGCTGCCTCGTCGAGATCTGCGTGGCCGACGAACTGCGTACGGTGCTGTGGCCCATGCCGACCGACAACGACCCGGCGTCCTGGACCCTGCGCGCCGAGACCTGGCGGCACGAGGACGTACTCCTCGGCGGCTCCGACGCCGGCGCGCACCTGGACCGGATGTGCGGGGCCCCGTACACGACCCGGTTCCTCGGGGACTGTCTGCGCGGGCGCAAGCTCGTGCCGCTGGAGCGGGCGGTGCAGATGCTGACCGACGAACCGGCGCGGCTGTTCGGGCTGCGGGAGAGGGGCCGTATCCAGGAGGGCTTCCACGCCGACCTGGTCCTCTTCGACCCGGAGCGGATCGCCGCCGACACGGCCACCCTGGTGCACGACCTGCCGGGCGACAGCCCACGGCTCGACTCGAAGGCGATCGGCGTGACCGCCGTATGGGTCAACGGAGTTGAGGCGATACGCGGCGACGCGGTGACCGGGGCGGTTCCGGGCCGGGTGCTCCGCTCGGGCCGGGACACGGCGACGGTGAGCACCAAATGACCGACGCACAGCGGCTGTTCGTCGGCGGTTCGTGGGTGGAACCGGCCGACGGGCACTACGAGGTGATCGACCCGGCGACGGAGGAAGTCGTCGGGTGGGCGCCGGAGGCCTCGCGGGATCAGGCGCACGCCGCCGCCGCGGCGGCCCGCGAGGCCTTCGGACCGTGGTCACGGATGCCGGCGCAGCGGCGGGCCGCCGTCCTCGCCCGTGCCGCGGACATCATCCAGGGCAACCTGGCGCCGTACGCCGCCCTCGCCCAGGCGGAGACCGGCGCCACGACGGGCACCGCGCGCGGGATGCAGGTGGGCGTGGGTGCGGCCCGGTTCCGCCGGTACGCGACGGTCGAGCCGACCGAGTGGGCCATCGCGCCGCAGGTCAGCGAGGGGGGCCCGTTCGGGAAGGCCGCGGTGATGGGCGCCCTCGCGATACGCCAGCCCGTGGGCGTGGTCGCCTGCATCACCTCGTACAACAACCCCTGGGCCAACCCGGCGGGCAAGATCGCGCCCGCGCTGGCGATGGGCAACACGGTGGTCGTGAAGCCCGCCCCGCAGGACCCGCTGTCGGTGTACCGGATGGCGGAGGCGCTGGAGACGGCGCTGACGGAGGCGGGGGCGCCGCCGGGTGTCGTCAACGTGGTCAGCGGGGCACGGGCCGAGGTGGGGGAGGCGGTGGTCGACTCCGCGGACGTCGACATGGTCAGCTTCACCGGCTCCACGGCGGTCGGGCAGCGGATCGCCGAGGTGTGCGGCCGGGGCATGAAACGCCAGTTGATGGAACTGGGCGGAAAGGGCGCGGCCCTCGTCTTCGACGACGCGGACCTCCGCTCGGCGGTCGCGGGCATCGGCACGACGTTCTCGTTCTACAGCGGCCAGATCTGCACGGCCCCGACCCGGGTACTGGCGCAGCGGGGCGTGTACGGCAAGCTCGTCGAGCAACTCGCCGCGTACGCCGGTTACTTGAAGGTGGGTGACCCGCGCGCCGAGGGCACGGTGGTCGGGCCGGTGATCTCGGCGGCGCACCGGGACCGGGTCGAGGCGTACGTCGAACTGGGCCGGAAGGAGGGCGCGGTGGTCGTCGCAGGAGGCGAACGCCCGCCGTACGACCGGGGTTTCTACATCGCCCCCACCCTCCTGGCCGACTGCACGAACGACATGCGGGTGGCCCGCGAGGAGATCTTCGGGCCGGTGGTGACCGTCATCCCCTTCGACGACGAGGAGGAGGGCGTCGACCTGGCGAACGACAGCGACTACGGCCTCATCGACTACGTCTGGTCGGGCGACGTGGCCCGCGCGTTCCGGGTCGCGCGACGGCTCAGGGCGGGCGGAGTGGGCGTGAACACGGTCGGACGGAACATGGAGGCACCGTTCGGCGGGTTCAAGCGCAGCGGCGTGGGGCGCGATGTGGGGTCGTACGCGCTGCACGCGTACGGGGAAGTGCAGGCGGTGGTGTGGGCGGGGTGAGTGTGCCGGCCGGCGCGGGGGAGGGCGTGGGCGCACCCGAGTGAGGTGAACGGGCGCGCGCCGAGGTGGTTGCCGTCCGTACAGACGTTTCCGTTTACGACGCCACCGACGCCACCGACGCCACCGACGCCACCGACGCCACCGACGCCACCGACGCCACCGGCGCTACAGGCCGGTGGCGATCGATCAGTGCTGATCAGCAGCCGAGGTAGAAGCGGATGACCGTACCGTCCGCGTCGGTGTGGACCCGGACCAGGTCCGCCACCGTGTGCACCAGCAGCAGGCCGCGCCCGCCCCGCTGGTCGGGGGTGGCCGGGCGGCGGCCGGCGAGGGGGTCGTTCAGTTGCCCCCGGTCGCGGACCTCGCACACCAGTTGCCCTTCCTCCGCCCAGATCCGCAGGCTGCCGCTGCCGCCGCCGTGCACCACGCTGTTGGTGGTCAGCTCGGCCACCGCGAGAGCGAGGTCGTCCAGGCGTACGCCGGTCAGGCCCAGCTCAGCGCCGCGCGCGACGGCGAAATGGCGGACGACCGGCAGCTCGTCGAGGCCGAAGGGCTGGGGCTCGGCCGAAGCCGGAGCCTGCGCGAGCGGCCGGTTGTAGTCGGCGACGACCTGCCCGGGCGCGTAGGACGGGCTGGGCCGGTGCGTGCCGCCGGAGACGATCACCGGGTGGGTGGCGTACGCGTCGGTCAGCACCTCCTCGGCGAGGCGCTCGGCGTCGTACGGGCACAGGATGGTGACGTCCCGGCCCTGGAAGGCGGGGTTGATCAGCGCCTCGTGCTGCACGCACGCCGGATACTCGACGATGCTGCGGCCGGGCCAGATCGGCTCCCCGATGATCCGCACATGTGTCTGAGGGTGGGCGTCGGCGAAGGCGCGCAGGACCCTCGGGATGATCCGGCCCGGGTTGCGGCCCGCGTCGGTCATGTCGAGGAAGAGCACGGACTCGGCGTCCGCGCCCAGGGTCTCCTTGAGCAGGGTCAGATTCGCGCCGGGCACGGCGACCGCCACGGGATGGCCGGCCTTCAGCCCGTCACGTACGAAGGGCACCGTGCCGTCGACGTACTCCTGCTCACCCCGGTAGAACAGGGCGGGATGGACGAACGACTCGGCGGTCGCCTCAGCGGTCTTCGTGCTCGTGGTCGTGGTCGTGGTCGTGTTCGTGTTCGTGTTCGTGTTCGTGGCAGTCATCGCGCCACCACCTCGATCGCGGACAGGTCGGGCCAGAACATCTCAAACAGCCTCGGCAGGGTGGCCGGCGGCCGTTCGATCACGATGCGCCGCCCGCTCGAGAGGTCCTGAGCGGCCACTGCCAGGGCCGAGGCGCCGGCGACATCGACAAAGGTCACGGCGGACATCTCCAGATGCCACACGACCTCCTTGCGAAAGGGCAACAGCTTCAGTGTGCGCTCCCAGGCGGGGCAGGTGAGAGCGGTGATCTCGCCGACCGCCTGCCACCCGGCCCGGTCGGCCAGGGGATGCAGCAGCAGGGTGCTTCCGCCGATCCCGGACCCGACCGACGCCGTCGCCGATGCCGATGCCGATGCCGCATCGGATCCGGCTGCGGATACGGCTGAGGATGCGGATGCGGATGCGGATGCCAAGGCATCGGCCTGCCGTCGTCGCAAACTGTCCATGCCCCCACCCCACCGATCTGCCGGTCGCTCGCATTCCCATATCCCCCTGGATCCGCCTGCGTCCCCCGAGTCCGTCCGCGGCGCCGTCAACGGAGCAAAACCGTTCATGTGCACCTCCCGTACGACGCCGCCAATCCCGTCTGCCCCGCAGGACACCATCTATGCATGAGGGCGCCTCGGCCGCGTGACCTGCCCAAACAGGCTCCTCGCCGCCGTATCCCCATCTCTCCGCCTGATCCGGAATATGCCGCCCCGGACGGGGAAGGCGCGACAACACAACGGCCGCGGGCTATGTCACAGCCGCGCGCAGCGTGGCGCGGACCCCGACGGCAGCACATCCGGATCCCAGACCCGAGGTGAGTACATGTCTGTCGCCCCCGTTTCCCCACTGTCGGCACCCGTCGTCAATGGGCCGCTGACCATCCGCGTCGAGATGTGGGGTACGACAGCGGTCCTGGCAGCGAACGGGGCGATCGTCCACGGTTGTACGACGGTGCTGGACCCCGTCCTGGGCAAGCTGCCGGACGAGACGGACGGCTTGGTCGTGGACATGGAAGAGGTCACCTTCATGGACACCGCGGGACTGCAGTTCCTGGAACGCCTGGAGGACTACAGCGGCACCACGGGCACCCCCCTGTGGACGGTCAACTGGAACGGCCAGCCGCTCCGCATCCTGGAAATCACCGGCCTGTCGATCCCCACGCCGGCCCGGGCCCCCAAGAACTCCTCCCCTCCCTCTGGCTGGCTGCCCCCGGATCCCCGCCAGCTGGTCGCCCTGCTCCGCTCGGACCAGGGGCTCTCCGCGGTGGCGGCGGAACGGGCGGAACAGGTCGAGAGACTGCAGGAGGAGGTCCAGCAGTTACAGCAGGCCATCGAGTCCCGCCCGATCATCGACCAGGCGCGCGGGATCCTGATGGCCGTGGAATCCTGCACAGCCGAACAGGCCTGGGACGCACTGCGCGACGCCTCCCAACGCACGAACACGAAACTCCGAGAGGTCGCCGAGGCGATCGTCACCGTCAGCACCGGCGGCCCTCCTCCCGCCGAGCCGATACGCAGGGCGCTACGGGAGGCGGTGCGACGCCAGAAGCGGCGCGTGCACTGAGAGGAGGCGGGCTAGAGGTCGAAGACGGCGCGCAGTCCGTTTTCCACGGCTTCCATGATCCGCTCGTCCACCGGGCTCGACAGCGACCCGCCGCATGTCTTGACGGACGAGATCTGACGTCGTGCCATAAGAGGACACACCAGGACGGGGGATGACACGATGGCGGCAGAGGGACCCGGCGCACCTGGCGGACCCGGTGGCGAGCCCGAGAGCCATGATGAGGTCCCGGAGAGCAGCGCTCCGAAAATCCCACCCTACAAAGACCATTCTTTCGCCCATGTGGCTTGGATCATCCTGGGTCTCCTCGCCCTGGGAATGATCTTGAGCACGTTCGGCGATTGCACTGCCAACTGCGTCAGCTACCCCTGAGACCTGTGCCTCGCTGAACCGTCTTGCTACCCGCGTACTGCGGCAACCGCCGCGTCGAAGACCTCCTCCATGTCGACCGTGCCGTTGCTGCGGACCCAGGTTTCCGTCGCGACCTCGGAGCAGGCCAGGGCACAGGCGACGAGGGCGCGGGCCCGCACCTCGGCCATGGGGTCCGTGGCGCCCAGCCGTTTCGCGATGTCCGGCACCAGCAGCTCCGTCCACTGCTGCCGCTTCTCCAACTGGCGTGCCCTGAGGGAGGGGGACGCGTGGAGCATGATCGTGATCCTGAGGAAGTCCTGTGGTGAGTACGGGAGGGACTCGACGAGTGCCCTGAGGGCCGCCCGGAGTGCCGGCCATGGGGCTTCGCTTGCCGGACGGGCTTCCAGTGCGGCCCGCAGGACCGTGCCGTGCGCGGCGTGGTCGCCCAGCACGATGTCTTCCTTGGTGCCGAAATAGCGGAACAGCGAGCGCCTCGAGATGCCGATCTCGCCCGCGATCTGCTCCATGGTGGTGGCCTCGAACCCCCGCTCGAGGAACAACCGCATCGCGGCGGCGACGATCTCGGCCTGCACTGCCCGCCGGGTGCGCTCTCGCAGCCCCGTCGGGCCGCCCTCGCGATCGTTCATGGGCCCAACCTACCGCCTCCCGCACTCAGTACCCTATTGGCACTCGGTGACAGTTTCGACGTACAGTGACAGAGTTGATCGTGTCCACCACCACGTGTCCACCACCACGTGTCCATCACCATTTCCCGGGAGCAGCCATGCCCGCTGTCGACTACCGCGGCCAGACCACCCTGATCACCGGCGCCAGCGCGGGGATCGGCGCCGAGTTCGCCCGCCGGCTCGCTGAGCGCGGCTCGCACGTCGTCCTCGTCGCCCGGCGCCAGGACCGGCTTGAGCAGCTGGCCGCCGAACTGACCGCGGCCCACGGCGTCCGAGCCACGGTCATCCCGCTCGATCTGAGCCTGCCTGCCGCAGGGCAGACACTCGCCGAGCAGGTCGCTCAGCGGGGCCTGACCGTGACGAGCGTCGTGAACAACGCCGGGTTCGGCACCTTCGGCCCGTTCCACACCGAGGACCCTCGGCGGCTGCGAGAGGAGATAGACGTCGACATCGCCAACGTCGTCGACATCACGCGGGCGTTCATCGAGCCGCTGCGTGCCGCCGGCAACGGGGTGCTGATCAACGTCGCGAGCATGGCCGCGTACTTTCCCGTCCCGAACATGGCGGTGTACGCGGCGGCCAAGGCGTTCGTGCTGAGTTTCACCGAGGCCCTGTGGAAGGAGTCCCTCGGCACCGGGCTGCGCGTGCTCGCGCTGTCTCCCGGCGCGACCAGCACCGAGTTCTTCGACGTCATCGGCACCGATGCCGCGGACGGCGGCGCCAAGCGTCAGACTCCGCAGGAGGTCGTGGCGACGGCCCTGCGAACACTGGATCGCCGTACGCCGACGCCGAGTGTGATCTCCGGCCGCCTCAATCGCGTGATGGCGGGCCTGGGGAGGGGGCTGAGCAGGCGACGGGCGGTACTGATCATGGGGTCCACGACCGCGGCCCAATAGGGGTGCTGCTCGGTCTACGCGAGAGGTGCCCGGGACCGGTTGTCGGCCTTGAGCATGCGGATGAGGGCGCCGAAGGCGTCGCGCCCGGCCGAGACGACGGCGGAGGGATCAGGCGTCGCGGAGTCGGCGAGCAGGACCGTTTCTCCGGTGACGGATATATGGACGCAGGCCTCGCCTTCCTGGCAGTAGCGCGACTTCGTCCAGGTGCGCTGGGGCATGAGGGCTCCTTTATAGGTTTTGAGTGATTGCAAGGATCAGATCTCGGGACTTCTCCGGGGAGAGGGCTGCGTCCTCGACGGCGTCCAGGAGGCATCGGTACTTCTCCAGGTGAGCCTCGGCGTCCAGCAGCATGGGGCCGTGGAACTGGTCGAGTTGGACGGTGTCCAGCTGCGGTACGGGCCCGCACAGGTAGTTGATGGACTGGCCCGACCCTGGGAACGCCCCGATGTCGAACGGGAGTACCCGAAGGGTGATGTGGTCCCGTTCGCTCATGTCGAGCAGATGCCGGAGCTGCGCACGTGCCACGTCACGTCCGCCGACTCTCATTCGCAGGGCCGCTTCATGGATGACGGTGCTGTACGGATTCGGGTCGGCCCGGTATACGACGTCCTGCCGTTTGATGCGGTATGAGACACGGTGCTCGACCTCGGGCGGGGTGGGGGCCGGGATCACATGGCGGAAGATCTCCCGCGCGTGCTCAGCGATTTGGAGCATTCCGGGGACGTGCGAGGTGAAGGCGGTACGCAGGGCGGTCGAGTGATGCTCCAGTTCGGCGAGTGAGAGCAAGCCTGAGGGCAGTACCTCGCGGTACGCCTCCCACCACCAGCCACGAATCTTCTCGCCGGCCATGGAGGCGAGGGCGTCGATGTAGGGCTGGTTCGTGCACGAGTAGAGATGAGCCATCGCGCGGACGCGGTCTGGGCTCACTCCGAACCTGGCTGACTCCACGTTGCTGAGTTGACCAGAACTGGTCCCCAGCAATTGCGCTGCCTCCGTTGCGGTCATCCCCGCCCGCTCGCGGAGTTTGCGCAGCTCAGTCGCGAGCCGGACACGTCGGGCGGTCTGAGCGGGCCTTGTCGTCAAGTCATCTCCTTGCAGTGGGCGCCGAAGGGGTTTGTCACCCACATGAGGGATATAGCGCCGAGATCCTTCGGAATCCAGCAAAGCACCTTTGCGAATCACCTATCTTCGTCCTAGGCGCCCCACCGCCCGGCAGCACCCCGCTCGACGGAGCGACCACGGTCACCGGGTAACGCACAGCACCGCGACACAACGTACCGACACCACCCAACTCCCCTCCGTGATCGGAGACTTCCGATGGCCACCGTATCGCCGTCCTCCCCTTCCTGGAGCTACGTCCTCCAGCTCCCGCACGATCCCCGCGCACCGGGAATCGCCCGCGCCACCCTGCGCACGGTCCTGGCCGCCCATGACCTCCCCCACCTGACCCCCACGGCCGAACTCCTCGCCTCCGAACTACTCACCAACGCCCACCTCCACACCAAGGGCCCCTACGCCCTCCGCCTCCTCTCCAACGACCCCGACCACCTCCGCGTCGCCGTCTGGGACACGGACCCCCGGGTCCCGCCCGGCTTCCGGGAGAAGGGTGCTCTGTCAGTCGTACCCCCGGACGATGCCGAAGGCGGCCGCGGCCTGCACCTCGTACGCGCGTGCGCCGACTCGTGGGGAGTGTCCGTACGCCGGGAGTTGGGGGCGGCGACGGGCGGAAAGCTGCTGTGGGCCGAGTGCGGGCGGACGGGGGTGAACGGGTGATCACGCCCTGTCGCACGTCCGGGGGCGGTGACGTGTTCGGCCCCCGGGGTGCCTCTGGCCTGCACCAGCCAGGACTCCGGCTCAAGGTCTTCCAGCCCGGCGAGCACACCCGACAGCCCCAGAACGGGAGGTCGAAGGGCTGGCTGGGACAGCCGGAGCGTTAGCGTGCCAGACTTGGCCGCAGAGTCCCCGTGCATGGGGAGGCAACGTGAAGGGGAGGGCTGAAGCATGAACGCAGCGGAGACCGAGCACTCCGTCTATCCGGCCCTGCGGCCCCGGCTGTCGGTCGAGGAACTCCTTGCGGCGAAGAACGTGCAGCCGATCCGGTCCCTGGAGGACCTGAAGGCGGACACCTTCGCGTCTGACGAGGAGGTGGAGGAGTTCATCGCCTTCACCTACGCCGAGCGCCGCCGCGACCTCGCCTGAGGTGCCCACCATGATGCTGCAGCCAGTCATCCTGGACACCGACGTCGCCTCACGCCTGCACAAGGGAACCCTCACCGAACCGCTCGGAGCCAGGTTGATCGGCCGCCGTCCGTTGATCACCTTCGTCACCTACGGGGAGCTGACCAAGTGGACAGAGGTCCGCGACTGGGGAGGCCGGCGCCGACAGGAACTGGCCGACTGGCTCGTCGGTATCCCTGTTCTCCTCGGTGATGAAGCCGTCGCTGTCACCTGGGGCAGGCTCGCCGCTGCCGGGCACAAGGCCGGACGCCCGCAACCGAACAACGACATGTGGATCGCCGCCGCCTGTCTCACTCACGATCTCCCGCTGGCGACCCTCAACCTCAAGGACTACCGGTACTTTCAGGAGAGGCACGGCCTGCGCGTCCTCGGCGAGGAATAGGTCTCGATAGGTGATCGCTGGTCTACGGCAATGCTGAAGGCGGCACCCCTGAATTGGGGGCGTCGAAGGGCGGGAAGTCGCTGCGGGCCGAGTGCGGGCCGACGTAGGTTCAGCCATCCAGATCGACCCTTACCGGGCAGACTGGGCAGGTGAATTCCGATCTCTATCCCGACCTGGCTGCTGCGGGCAGCCTCGCAGCCGCGTTGGAACAGCTGGCGGCCGACCTCGGTGTTGATCTCACGGTGGTTTCCCAGGAAGGCGGGTCGCCCGTTTCGGCGGGGGTCGCCTCGTCGGTGCCAGGGCGCAAGCCGCTGTCCATCTCCATTGGAGCGGAAGCCCGACGGTTCGTGGTCTCGGGCTGGAGCCAGGGGATACAACTCATCACGGGCGCGACGCCGGACCTGGAAGACGTCGTCAGGGCCGGTCTGGCGTGGGCGGAGGGCGGGAGCCTGCGGGAATTGCGGGAGTGCCTGCCGTTCCTGCAGTCCAGTGAGCGTGCCGAGGCCCATGAACGTGGGCCGGCCGCGGTGGTGGAGTACCAATGGCGGGCGATGCGGCAGCAGGCGGCAGAGGCTCCGACTTTCCATGAGTTCGCCGAACTCGTGGAAGCGGCCCACGCCGAACTGCGGCTGCGGCAGCTCTATGTGTTCTCCAGCCACTGGACGCTCGGCTTCAGCTCCTGTACCGGATATCCGTTCCGTGTCGAAGTGGCCATCGCCCCCTCGCACAAGGGCAGTTCGTACCGCGTGATGAAGCATCCCCATGCGGAAACAGTCGCTGAGGCCGCCACAGCCGGGGAGGCTGTCGCCTTGGCTGTGTCCCACCTTCCCGCCGGCCTCGGCCAGGCCGTCGACGGAACGGCCGCATCACTCCGGACGATGGGATCCCAAGGACCAAGCTGACGCATAACGACCCCTTAGAGGGCGTTTATGCAGGTCAAGGCCCGTACGCACCTTATGCGAGTGCCCCATTTCGTTGAGGATTGCCCGATAGGTGAAGAACATCGCCTGGCG